>NZ_LSMM01000078.1:0-105943 GCF_001566815.1 Marinobacter sp. Hex_13 | reverse complement strand
GCAGACAACATCGGGAGCGTAACCCGACGCATACAAAAAGCAACATTGAAGGCCGGCCGCAGCACGGGTTCCGTGCATCTGCTGGCGGTCAGTAAGACGCGCCCGGCCGACGAGCTTCGCACGGCTTACAGCGCCGGCCAACGGGCATTTGGTGAAAACTACGTTCAGGAAGCTCTGGACAAAATGGAGGAGCTGAAGGAACTGGACGCCATCGAATGGCACTTTATAGGCCCCATTCAATCCAACAAGACCCGCCAGATTGCCGGGGCATTTGCCTGGGCACACAGCGTTGACCGACTCAAGATTGCTCAGCGCCTGAACGATCAGCGCCCTTCCACTCTCCCGCCGTTGAATATCTGCCTTCAGGTGAACATCAACAATGAGGAGAGCAAGTCCGGTTGTACCCTGAAGGATCTCACCAACATGGCAGACGCCATCGAAGAGATGCCAAATCTCTCGCTCAGGGGGCTGATGGCGATTCCGGACCCGGATCAGCCCGAGGCGGAGTTACGCTCAAGTTTTCGCAAGTTGGCCAATGCGCTGAAGCACATGCGCCAGGAGGCTCCCGGCTGCGGTCCGCTGGACACCCTCTCCATGGGCATGTCCGGCGACCTTGAGATGGCCATTGAGGAGGGCGCAACCTGGGTAAGAGTCGGTACCGCCCTGTTCGGGCCTCGGTAACCGGAAGCTGACAGGCCCAGATCCTGTTATCATCAGCGGCAGACTGACAATTGACCACTACTGATCCAAACGTGGAGTGAACCTTGAGCACATCACCAACGATTTCGTTTATCGGTGCCGGCAACATGGCCAGCGCCATCATCGGTGGCATGCTGGACAGCGGCTTCAAGGCCGCCAACATCTGGGTCAGCGCCCCCGATGACAACCATCTTCAATCCATCCGCAAACAATTTGGTGTCAGCGTCACCACCGACAATCGTTACTGCGCCGAGCAGGCGGACATGGTGGTTCTGGCGGTGAAGCCACAGGTTATGGCAAGTGTTTGCTCAGACATCGCCCCGGTGGTGCAGAACACCCGCCCGCTAATGGTGTCGATCGCGGCCGGGCTGGAAGCTTCCACCCTGGACGAGTGGCTCGGTGGCGGACTGCCGCTGGTGCGCGTGATGCCCAACACGCCATCGCTGGTTGGTAAAGGGGCTGCCGGGCTCTATGCCAATGATCAGGTCAAGGAAAAGCAGAAGACCATGGTGGAGTCGGTCTTTAACAGCATTGGCTCGGCGCTCTGGGTGGAGGACGAATCCCTCCTGCATGCAGTGACTGCACTTTCTGGCAGCGGCCCCGCCTATTTCTTCCTGATGCTGGAAGCACTGGAAGAGGCGGCCACCGATGCCGGCATTGCCGGCGAGACCGCACGCGCACTGGCAATCCAGACCATGGCCGGCGCCGCCGAAATGGCAGGACGCAGTGAACACGACCCCGGCCAGCTCAAACGCAATGTCATGTCTCCCGGTGGCACCACAGAACAGGCCATCCAGACCTTTGAAGAAGGTGGCATGAGAGATCTGGTCAAAAAGGCCTACTCAGCCGCTTACAAGCGCTCCGGGGAAATGGCCAAAGAACTCGCCAATAAACAGTAACCAATAACGGGAGACACGGCTTCATGCTGGCTGACATTCTGATCACCATTCTGCTCATTGCCTCGACGTTCTACCTGACGATCGTGCTGCTGCGCTTTTTGCTGCAACTGGCCAGGGCGGATTTCTACAATCCGATCTCGCAGTTTGTTGTGAAAGCCACCAACCCGCTGCTGCGTCCGCTTCGCCGCTTTATTCCCGGTTGGGGCGGTATCGACGGCGCAGCCCTGGTGCTGGCGGTCATCATCCAGGCGATCACCTTTTTCCTCATTCTTGTGGCCCTGAACAGCAGCATACCGGCGATCAACCCGCTCACCCTGCTCAGCTGGGCTATCCTTAACGTTCTTGATCTGATCGTTAAGATCTACTTCTGGTCCGTCATTGCAGTCGTGGTCGTCAGCTGGATTGCGCCACAAAGCGGCCACCCTGCTATCCAACTGGTTGCGCAGATCACCGAACCCGTGATGCGCCCCGTACGCAATGTGATGCCATCCATGGGCGGCCTGGATCTGTCCCCGATTATCGTGTTCCTGATCCTCAATGTGGTTTCGGTGGTGATCGACCACATGAAGGTAGCCGCCGGCATGGGCTCCATCGTCGGAATGTAGACCACCTCTCAAAAACACATTCCGTTACATATCAGGACAATAAACTACTCTCACCTGCAGCTGGTTCATCTATCTGAATCAGCTGCACTTTTTTCCTTCTACACGTCGCCCTGCTATACAGACCCGTGATCGCCGCCGCAGATTTGCCGCGCCAATGCGGTAACATTAGCTATATTTTTGGCACAACTTTAACCAACCAAGATCCAACGCAGTCGCCCGGAAGTCGCGCAGAAGGATGGTCCGATGAACAAGCAAGGAACCCTGTCGCAGCAGGTAGAGGCCTACCACGGCTGGAAAAAAGAACTGATCAGGCAGATCGGTCGCTACCGTCTGTGGCTGCAGGACAACAACCTGTTTTCAGACGATGTCAGCAACCGCATTCGTCACGGCCTTGAGCTGCTGATCGAAGACGAACTCACCATTGCTTTCGTGGGTGAGTATTCCCGCGGCAAGACGGAACTGATCAACGCCCTCTTCTTTTCAGAATACGGCCAGCGCATGCTGCCATCCCAGGCGGGCCGCACCACCATGTGCCCGACCGAGCTGTTCTTTGACCGCACGTCAAACAGCAACTACCTGTTGCTGCTCCCGATCGAAACCAGGACCGGCGAGCTCTCCCTGCAGCAACTGCGCAAGCAGCCCGAACGCTGGGTCAAACACGACCTGGACGAGCGCGACCCGGAAATCATGCGGGAAGTTCTGGCGGAAGTGGCTCGCGTAAAGAGCGTCACTCCGCAGGAAGCCCGCAAACTGGGCTTCGACGAGGACATGCTGGAGCATGACCGCAACAAGCCGGGTAATGTCGTGGTGCCGGCCTGGCGCAACGCCCAGATCAGCATTCGCCATCCGTTGTTCGAACGCGGCCTGCGCATACTGGACACCCCGGGGCTCAACGCTCTCGGCTCAGAGCCAGAACTGACCATCAGTATGTTGCCTCGCGCCCACGCCATTATCTTCCTGTTGAGCGCGGATACCGGCGTCACTGCCAGCGACATGACGATCTGGAAGGATCACATCGACACCGAGCACGCCGACCACCGCGCTGGCCGATTCGCAGTGCTCAACAAGATCGACGTGCTCTGGGATGATCTCCAGGGCGAGAAGCATACCCAGGAAGCCATTGACCGGGTGCGTAGCTACACCGCCGACCACCTCGGCATGCGCCAGAACGACGTGATACCGCTGTCCGCCAAGCAAGGCCTGCTGGCCCGGGTCAAAGGCAACGAAGAACTGCTTGAACGTTCGAACCTCGCCCAACTGGAACAGTTGATCATCCAGCGCATCCTGATGCACAAGGAACAGCTGATTACACAGAGCCTGATCAACGACCTGTTGGGCATGCTGCAGAACAGTCAGGCCGCCATGCAAAACCGGCTGGACGCACTGGAAGAAGAGCTGCAGGCCTGTTCTGGCGTCACCATGGACACTGACGCACTGCGGCGCCTGGCCGACCGCGCCCAGCGGGACTATGACTTCTACTACAAGAAGCTGATTACGCTCCGGTCCAGCCGCCGGCTGATGGATTCCCAGGGCGAGATGCTCAAGGGGCTGGTTAGCGAGGATCGGTTTGAGTCCCATGCCGAGAAAGTCCGCCAGAAGATGTCGAAGAGCTGGACCACTGCCGGCATGAACCACAGCATGGATCATTTCTTCGAGCTGCTGGAAAATGATCTGAGCAACCTTCTCAGCGAAGGGCGGCTGGCCGAAAAAATGGTGGGCGCCATCTACCGCCGCTACAACGAAGACACCCGGGCCCGTCACCTGGAGCCAATTCCATTACGGGCAGGTCGTCACGTTATTGCCATCCGCGAACTGCGCAAGAAGGCAAAACGCTTCCGCATCAGCCCCAAAAATCTGTTGACGGAGCAGTCGCTGCTGGTCAGGCGCTTCTTCAACGTGATGGTGGGCGAAGCCCGAACACTGCATCTGCGCGTGCGGGCCGATGTCGAACGCTGGCCATCGGAAGCACTACTACCAATCATGCAGTACTCCATGGAACAGAAGCAGTTGCTGGAGCACCAGATCCGCCGCCTCCGGGACATGGTTCGCAGCGACCGCGACAGCCGGGCCGAACGCGAACGACTGCAGAACACCATCAGCGATCTGACACGCCAGCTTGAACTGGCTGACGCCATGCAGCGGCAAATCCGTAAACCAGCACCCACTCTGATCCAACAGAAGGTGGTCAACATTTCCGGCGCGGTCTGACCGGCGCCGGAAATGGCGGTTGCAGCCATGCAGGCCGGCCTTTAAACTGCTTGGCTGGCAATCGCCTGGCCATATCAGTTAGGCCTGCACTTACATGCAGGTTTCCGCCCGGCCATTGCCTGAAACGTCTTCCAGATAATACGGACTGAATCAGGAACCTGTCGCGCCAATGCCCGATCCCTTGCCAACGGATTCTGTCGGGATAGTCACCCCACAGACACTGCACTTCGATACACCGATCACTCTCGCCTGCGGTCAGACGCTGGAGAGTTACGATCTGGTGATTGAGACTTACGGCAAGCTGAATGCGGATGCCACCAACGCGGTATTGATCTGTCACGCCCTCAGCGGCCACCACCATGCCGCCGGTTATCACAGCAAGGAAGACCGCAAGCCGGGATGGTGGGACAGCTGCATTGGCCCCGGCAAGCCCATCGATACCAACCGGTTTTTCGTTGTCAGCCTGAACAATCTGGGTGGCTGCCATGGCAGCACCGGACCCGGCAGCGTCAATCCGAAGACCGGCCAGCCCTACGGCCCTGATTTCCCGGTGATCACGGTACGCGACTGGGTCCACAGCCAGGCGCTGCTGGCCGACCGGCTCGGCATTGAATGTTGGGCCGCCGTGGTGGGAGGTTCCCTTGGTGGTATGCAGGCACTTCAGTGGAGCCTGGACTACCCGGATCGTTTGCGTCACGCCGTGACCATTGCCTCTACCCCACGCCTGAGCGCCCAGAACATTGCCTTCAATGAGGTGGCGCGACAGGCGATTACGTCCGACCGTGAGTTCCATGACGGCCGCTACTATGAGCACGACACGTTACCGCGCCGGGGCCTGATGCTGGCACGCATGGTGGGCCACATTACCTACCTGTCCGATGCTTCCATGGGCGAAAAATTTGGCCGTGAACTGCGGGACCAGGCCTACAAGTTCGGCTATGACGCAGAGTTCCAGGTGGAGAGTTACCTGCGTTACCAGGGTGAGCGCTTCTCGGAGTCATTCGACGCCAATACCTACCTGCTGATGACCAAGGCTCTGGATTACTTTGACCCGGCCTACGAGCACGACAATGACCTGGCAAAGGCGCTGCTCCGTGCGCGCTGCGAATTCCTTGTCGTGTCGTTCAGCACCGACTGGCGGTTTACCCCGGCACGGTCCGAGGAATTGGTGAATGCCATGATCGCGGCCCGCTGCAAGGTCAGCTATGCCGAAATCGACGCACCCTGGGGGCATGACGCCTTCCTGATTCCCACACCACGTTACACCGCCATCTTCCATTCCTACATGGACCGGGTCGCACGGGAGGTAGGTGCATGAGAACAGACCTGAAAATCATCGAGCAATGGATCAGCGCCGGCAGCCATGTACTGGATCTGGGCTGCGGCGACGGCACCCTGCTGGACTACCTGCAGCGGGAAAAAAGTGCAACAGGGTTTGGCCTGGAAATCAATCCGGACCATATCACCACCTGCATGGGTCGCGGGGTGTCCGTCATTGAGCAGAACCTGGACACCCAGGGCCTGGGGAACTTCGAAGATCACTCCTTCGACACCGTGCTGATGACACAAGCCTTGCAGGCGGTCCGGCGCCCGGACATGGTCCTCGATGAGATGCTTCGCGTGGGCCGCGAGGGCATCGTGACCTTCCCCAACTTCGCTTACTGGCGATTGCGCTGGTACCTGATGCGCCGGGGTCGTATGCCTGAATCCGAAACGCTACCGTATAAATGGTACAACACCCCTAACATTCACCTGTGCACCTTCAAGGATTTTGAAGCCCTTTGCTTCCGCAAGGACGTCCGGATACTGAACCGCACGGTGGTGGATGGCGAGCACCAGGATCGCTGGCTCAGCCGTCTTTGGCCCAATATGTTGGGGCAGATCGCCATTTACCGGATAACCCGGGAGGAATCATGACCACACATAGTCACAATCGCTGGCAGGCGTTGTTGTCACTCGCATGCCTGGTTCTGCTGTTTACCAGCCAGAGCCATGCCGACTCAAAGGATTTTGGTGAATTCGAAGTACACTGGAGCGTTTTCCCAAGCACCTTCCTGGCCCCTGAAATTGCCCGCGAGAACAACCTTAATCGCAGCCGCGGCATCGGTATCGTCAACATATCCATCATGAGGGAAACCGAGGATGGCGGCCTGGAGCCGGTATCAGGCCAGGTGGAAGGCAAGGTCATGAACGATATCCAGCAGGCCCGGTTCCTGGCGTTTCGACGCATCCAGGAAGGCAACGCTGTCTATTTCATCGCCGAATACCAATACAGCAACGCCGAGTTGATGACCTTCCAGATCACCACCCGCCCCACGGGCGCCAGACAGGATCTGCCCATCCGTTTCACCCACACACTGTTTAACGACTGATGACTAACGCCACCAACAGACTGGTCATTGCCAGCAACAACAAGGGCAAGATCGCCGAACTCACAGACCTGCTCGGCCCACTCGGGCTGACGCCCGTAGCCCAGGGTGAATTGGGGGTTGGCGAGGCGGAGGAGCCAGCGGTCACCTTCGTGGAGAACGCCATCCTCAAGGCACGCCATGCCGCCCGGATCACCGGGTTGCCGGCCCTTGCGGATGACTCTGGCCTGGCGGTTGATGCCCTCGGCGGGGCACCCGGCGTCCGTTCGGCCCGTTACGCCGGTGACACAGCCAGCGACGCAGACAACGTCCGGGCACTGCTCGACGCGCTGAAAGACGTTCCCGAGGGCCAACGCACGGCCCAGTTCCACTGCGTACTGGTCTACCTGCGCCATGCCGATGACCCCACACCGGTGATCTGTCATGGCCGCTGGCCAGGAAGCATCCTGCCAGAGCCCCGGGGTGAGGGTGGTTTCGGGTACGATCCGGTGTTCCTGGTACCGGAAACCGGCACCAGTGCCGCTGAACTGCACCGCGCCGAAAAAGGCCGTATCAGCCACCGTGGGCGGGCACTGGCGCTGCTTCTGGATCAGTTGGGGAAAGAGCCGGGGTGACCATGACCCCGACGCACGACACAGCGGTGAGCACCCTGCCCCCGCTAAGCCTGTATATTCACGTACCCTGGTGCGTGAAAAAGTGCCCTTACTGCGACTTCAACTCCCACGCACTGACCGGCGACATTCCCGAGAACGACTATCTTGATGCAATCATGGAGGACCTTGCCGGTGACCTCGCATTAATTCAGGGGCGCCCGATCGAAACCGTCTTCATCGGCGGCGGCACACCTTCGTTAATGTCGCCGGACTTCTACAACATACTGTTCGACCGGCTGCGCACTCACCTGTCGTTTACTGACGATGCCGAGATTACACTGGAGGCCAACCCGGGCACAGTGGAACAGACTCGCTTTAACGGCTTCCGTGGCGCCGGCATAAACCGGCTTTCACTGGGCATCCAGAGTTTCAACCCCATGCGATTGAAGGCACTGGGGCGCATCCACGATGACAAGGCAGCCCACAGGGCTATCGAGGCAGCCCGCAATGCCGGCTTTGACAACTTCAACCTGGACCTGATGCATGGCTTGCCGGGCCAGACACCGGCAGACGCCCTGGATGACCTGCGGGCGGCCATGTCGTGGCAACCCCCGCACCTGTCCTGGTACCAGCTGACCCTGGAGCCCAACACCGAGTTCTACAGCCGCCCACCCCAACTGCCCGACGACGACCACCTCTGGGAAATCCATTGCCAGGGTGCCGACTACCTGCATCAGCAGGGGTTCACAGACTATGAGGTGTCGGCCTGGAGCCGACCCGACATGGAGTCCCGTCACAACCTGAATTACTGGATGTTCGGGGATTACCTGGCGCTGGGCGCCGGCGCCCACGGCAAGGTTACCTTTCAAAATGGCGAGATCCGGCGTTTCTGGAAAACCCGTCAACCCGAAGCCTACATGAACCGCATCGGCAGCCGTACCGCGGGGAGCCAAATGGTCGAACTGGAAGAAAGGCCACTGGAGTTTCTGATGAATGCCTTGAGGCTGACGTCCGGTGTGCCGGAAAACCTGTTCACAGAGCGTACAGGTTTACCGTTGAGCAGAGTTGCGGTAAAACTTGAGGCGCTAAGAAAAGAAAACATGCTGGAACCGGGACGGATACAGACCACGGAACTCGGACAGCGTTACCTGAACAGTCTGCTGGAGCGCTTCCTCTGATGTCACTGCCGCGCCTTATGACCCTGTTGCCCAAACGGCTCAACCTGAGCCTGGCGGCCACCGCCGTCCTGTTGCTGGTCCTGGTTGTGGTCAATCAGCCCCTGCAGACCGGTTCGGCTCCCCAGGGCATCGTCAGCCTTCAGATGGCCGCCACGGCGGACCAGTCCATGGCCATACTGCGCAGCTGGCGACAGGACGGCATGCTATGGGCACAGATATCCCTTTGGCTGGACTTCCTGTTTGTACCCGCTTACCTGGCCACGCTGATTTTCCTGACCAATCACCTGATGCGGGACCGGCCGGGCATTCGGGAACGTAACGTGGCACGCTGGGTGAAGGCCCTGTTTGTGACCGCGGGGGCCGGCGATCTAACGGAAAACATATTGCTACTCAATAACATGGACCCGCCCACGGATATGGTCAGCCTGTCCGCCACGCTCTGCGCATTGGTGAAATTCACCGGCCTGATGCTGGGCTGCGCCGGATTGGTGATCATTCGTGCCGCCCGGCGCCATCCGCTGGCCCACGAGTAGCAACTTCCGTCAGCGTACCGACAGCCTAGTTGGTGCGGTAAAACACCAGATCCCAGACGCCGTGCCCCAACGTCTCGCCCCGTTTCTCAAACTTGGTGATCGGGCGGTCTTCCCGGCGCGGTGAATATTCGCCGATATCCTGTGAGTTCGCAAAACCCTCGGACTCTCCCATGATCTCCATCATGTGTTCCGCGTAGTTTTCCCAATCGGTGGCCAGATGCAGGATCCCGCCCACGCGCAGTTTATGGCGCAGGCGCTGGACGAATTCGTGCTGGATCAGCCGGCGTTTGTGGTGACGTTTCTTGTGCCACGGGTCCGGGAAAAACACCATCACCCGGTCCAGCGCTGCATCGGGCAGGCACCGGTCGATCACATCGTTGGCATCAATGGCGTAGACACGAACATTCTCCAGCCCCCGGTCTTCAATCTCTTTCAGCAGTGCACCAACCCCGGGCAGGTGCACTTCCACGCCGATGAAGTCCTGCTCCGGTGCCGCTTCCGCCATGTCTGCCAGGGACTTGCCCATACCAAACCCGATCTCCAGGTTAAGCATGTTGTCCCGTCCAAAGATCTGGCGTGGGTCAATCATGCCCTGTTCACGGGTCAGGCCGTATTTGGGCCAACTGCGGTCGTAGGCCTTTTTCTGGCCTTCGGTCATCCGCCCCTGGCGCAGCACGAAACTGCGTACGCCACGGCGGGTCGTCACGGGTGAATCGCCGGAAACATCGTTGTGATCAGTCATCTGACGTCCTCAACCGCCCTGTGCGGTTTTCCTTCAATGGGTTATGGCGACAGTTTACCAGAGGCCGCCCAGCGGACTATACCGAAACCTGCGCATTCCGGGTCTGCTGCCGGTCCAGCTTGCGGTAACCCAACGCCTCAACCAGATGGCCATTGCCAATGTGGTCGAGGCCGTCCAGGTCCGCCAGGGTCCGTGCCACCCGCAGGATGCGATGCAATGCCCTGGCAGAGAGCCCCAGCCGCTCCATGGCGGCGGATAACATGGCCTCGCCTGCTGCATCCACGCGGCAGTGCGTCTGCAGCTCACCGCCACTTAACGCGGCGTTTCCGGATCCTCGCTGCATTTGCCGCTCGCGGGCCTGATACACCCGATCCCGCACAACCGTGCTGGACTCACCCCCACCGTCACGCTTCATCAGCACTTCCCCGCTCTGAACCGGCACTTCCACATGCAAATCGAACCGGTCCAGCAGTGGCCCTGATATCTTTGCCCGATAACGGAGCACCTGCGGGGGCGTACACTGGCACTCAATCGTCGGATGCCCCAGATAGCCACACGGGCACGGGTTCATGGCCGCCACGACCTGGAAGCAGGCCGGAAAAGTCACCTGCCTTGCTGCGCGACTGATGGCAATCTCGCCGGACTCCATGGGTTCCCGCAGCACTTCCAGCACCCGGCGCTCGAACTCTGGCAGTTCGTCGAGAAACAACACGCCGCGGTGCGCCAGGGAGATTTCTCCGGGGCGCGGACTGCTACCGCCACCCACCATGGCAACCGACGAGGCAGTATGATGGGGCGCGCGGTAAGGCGGCCGGCACCACTCTCCGTCCCGTACGGGAAGACCGGCCACAGAGTGGATGCTTGCTACCTCAAGCGCAGATTCGGTGGTTAACGGTGGCAAAATACCCGGCAGACGGCTGGCGAGCATGCTTTTACCAGTGCCCGGTGGACCAAACATCAGCAGGTTATGCCCGCCGGCGGCGGCGATTTCCAACGCCCGCCGCGGCACGCTCTGACCATGCACGTCCGCAAGGTCCGGACCGGCGTTCACGCCCGTTTCCGGCACCGCTGGCGGTACCGGGGAAATCCTTGCCCGATCACACAGGTGTTCGCAGACCGTCAGTAAATGGCCGGCTGGCAACACATCGTCCTGGCTGGCCAGTGCGGCTTCCGCGGCATTGGCCTGGGGGATCAGCAACCGACGCCCCTCGTTGCGAGCTGCCAGTATCGCCGGGAGCACACCTTTCAACGGTCTCAGCGCACCATCCAGGGAAAGCTCTCCCACGCATTCATACTGTGCGAGGCTTTCCGCCGGAATCTGTCCGGAAGCGGCAAGAATGCCCAGGGCAATGGGGAGATCGAAGCGGCCGCCCTCCTTGGGCAGGTCCGCAGGAGCCAGATTGATGGTGATTCGGCGGGCGGGGAATTCAAAGCCGGCGTTCATCAGCGCACTGCGAACACGCTCCCGGCTTTCGCGAACACCCGTTTCGGGGAGCCCGACGATGGACAGCGCCGGCAGGCCGCCTGACAGGTGGACTTCAACGGTAACGGAGGGTGCTGAAACGCCAATGCTGGCGCGGGTATGGACAACGGCAAACATGACAACCTTCCATGGTTATAGGTGATAGCGGCCTAGCCGCCTGACGGGCGTCCTGCCGGTCAGTTATTCGGGAACTGCTTTTCCAGGTCAGCCACGCGCTTTTCCAGCGCTTCGACCTTTTCGCGGGTTTTCATCAGTACAGCTTGCTGGGCATCGAATTCTTCTCGGGTGACCAACTCAAGGCGCGACAGAACCGTCATCACCGTGGCGCGGGCCTGAGCTTCAAAGTCCTCACGGGCGGCACGGGCCATATCGGGAACGAACTGGCCGAACTGTCCCTGAAGCTGGGAAAAGAAATCCTGTGGACCTTTCACGAATCACCTCTCAAAATCACCGGTCAAAATCGCTGCGCTGGACTATACCTCGTCCTCGGCGGGCTTTTCGTCGTGCCTGAACGACGGTTCGGAGTGTAACACTAATGCCTCCCCTGCCATACTGTGGCCGTCGACAGTATAATGTGGCTCAGGCACCCCTAATGCTTGCACCGAGTTCGTGCATCATTATGGTTCGCCCAAGACAGACAAGCCCCGAAATGGTGCGACCTGACGATCCATTCTGGATCAACAGACAGCCAACTGTCTGATAGTTATATTATTTTTTGCGTTGGCACACCCGATGCTAAAAGCCTTGTACGCAATCCGCACAATTGGTGTGCGAGGTGGCAGCATCCCGACCTCAACAACGGGCCGAAGAGTTCCAGATGTTGAGACGGCTTTACCAAGGAGAAAGCAATGAAACTTGTGACAGCGATCATCAAGCCTTTCAAGTTGGATGATGTCCGTGAGGCACTATCCGAGATTGGCGTACAAGGCGTAACGGTCACTGAAGTCAAAGGCTTCGGTCGCCAGAAGGGTCATACCGAACTCTACCGAGGCGCAGAATACGTGGTGGACTTCCTGCCCAAGGTCAAGGTTGAAGTTGCTATCGGCGACAACCTGCTGGATCAGGTCATCGAATCCATCACCAAGGCAGCCAACACCGGAAAGATCGGTGACGGCAAAATTTTCGTGACCGAACTGGAACAGGCGATCCGAATCCGAACCGGGGAAACCGGCGAAGAAGCGGTCTGATCGAAGACTGATCAACCAGACAGCCAACGCAAAAAATTTATAACTTGAAAAGCCTCGTGCGGAGGGCTTCACATGGAAAGCAATCTTAATCATATTTTTGAACTCCAGTATGCACTGGATACCTTCTACTTCCTTGTCTGCGGTGCTCTGGTCATGTGGATGGCCGCGGGCTTCTCAATGCTTGAAGCAGGCCTGGTGCGTGCCAAGAATACCACCGAGATCCTGACCAAGAACGTTTCCCTGTTTGCTGTAGCCTGTACCATGTACCTGATCTGCGGTTACGACATCATGTACGGTGGCGGGCTCTTCCTCAGCGGCGTTACCACGGTCGCTCAAATGGACGACGCGGCGATCGCCGGAGTCCTTGCCGCTTCCAACGAAGCCGGTTTTGGTGAGATGGGGGAATACGCCGGGGCTTCTGATTTCTTCTTCCAGGTTGTCTTCGTTGCAACCGCCATGTCCATCGTTTCCGGTGCCGTGGCCGAGCGCATGAAGCTCTGGGCCTTCCTGGCTTTCGCCGTTGTCATGTGTGGTTTCATCTACCCGATGCAGGGCTCCTGGACCTGGAACGGCGATGCCGTATTCGGTATCTATGAACTGAGCTACAGCGACTACGCTGGTTCCGGCATCGTACACATGGCGGGTGCCGCTGCGGCTCTGGCCGGTGTCCTGCTGCTGGGCGCCCGTAAAGGCAAGTACGGCGCGGATGGCCAGATCAAGGCCTTCCCGGGTGCCAACCTGCCGCTGGCGACTCTGGGTACCTTCATCCTGTGGATGGGCTGGTTTGGCTTCAACGGCGGTTCTACCCTCAAACTGGGTGGCATCGGCGTTGCCAATGAAGTGGCCAACGTGTTCCTGAACACCAACGCGGCCGCTGCCGGCGGCCTGATCGGCGCTCTGATAGTAGCCCGCATCATGTTCGGCAAGGCTGACCTGACCATGGCCCTGAACGGTGCATTGGCTGGCCTGGTTGCGATTACCGCTGAACCTGCCGATCCCTCGCCTCTGCTGGCAACCATTATCGGTGCCATCGGCGGCATCATCGTGGTGTTCTCAATCGTAACACTCGACAAGATGCGTATTGATGACCCGGTCGGTGCCATCTCCGTACACGGCGTGGTTGGTATCTGGGGTATCTTCGCGGTACTGCTGTCCGACGCGGACGCGACCTTCATGGGGCAGCTCGTGGGCATGCTCACCATCTTCATCTGGGTCTTCGTCACCAGCCTGATTGTATGGGGCATCCTCAAGGCGGTCATGGGTATTCGGGTGACCGAAGAGGAAGAGTACGAAGGTGTGGATCTGTCCGAGTGTGGTATGGAAGCCTATCCGGAGTTTGTCAGTTCCAAGTAAACCGGCCTGAAGGCCCGAAAGCAAGGGCGCCCATTGGGCGCCCTTGCTATTTCTCCTGAAAACCGTAGAATTTTGTGGCCTCAAACCGCATTGCAAAACAGCGAATCCTCGACCCGGCGCAAGTACCGTAGCAGTTCCATTTCAGCCTCCTAACTGCTTTCAAAAGGCCCCTTTAGCGCCCCTTCGCGAGTCTGGAAGTACCATGCGCCATTGATCAATTCAAATCTTTCGAATCGGAACCAGTTGCGCTCTGCTTCCCTTGTCGAACCGTCATCAGTGACCTCCTTCTCCATGCGCTTCGCAATCGGGCAACCGTTGCCCGATACCGGCAAGTGTAGTCAGAGGTATCGCGTTGTCTAATTTTCGACCTATTCTCCAACGGTAACCAATACCAACGCCACCACCGGCCAGCAGCCCTCACTTACGGTTTTAACAAACATGGGAGTCTGAAGAGGTGAATTACCAGCCTTCTTTTGGTACACCGTGTTTTTCGATGTAGTCGCTGTGTTCTTCAAGGTAGTTACGGGTGCCGACTTCGTAATTTGAAGCGTCCCCCTCCACCTCGTTAGCTTGCATTCGGCCTACTTCAATTTCATTGCCAATCTGGTTATTAATCCAAAGAACCATCTGCCCCCCGGGCGCCAAACCGATAGTCAGCATATCCCGTGGCCTGCTGAAGGTTCCCAGGCTGGTAGTATAAGTTGCGTGCTCGCGCATTTTTTCTTCCAGTCCCTCTGGCAGTGAAAACACGCGTTCGTAAAACTTTTGTTCAGCAAACGAGAACCAGCGTATACCGATATAGTCCGGGAAAGGCTGCGCTGTTCCTCCTTTGCCCCTAGGGCCACTGGGCCCTTTCCAGCAACACGCAACACTTCCCACCGGCATACGCCAGTGTCTTATGCCGGAGGCTTCAAGTTCCAGGTGCTCAACCCAGACTTCATAGTGCTTGGGTGCCCCTACACCCACATATGCCTTAAAAAGGCTATCAGGCCCAGAGGCACACCCCGATAGCATCAAACCAATGAGGAGGGCAAGCATGAATGTTATACGGCGCATATTACGTCTCCGGCTGATTGTTATAGACGATACGTTTCCGTTCAGGCGCAGGCCGGAATGGCGAGAGGAACCTGGCGTTCGAAAATGGGAGTTCGGAGCTCACGATGGTGTCCCCAATCAAAAACTCAAGCAGGTTGTAATGATCCGAATGATGCACATACCGCTGTTTTACCAGCTCCTTTTGCAGCGGCGGCAGTTCAGGCAGGTTCTTGCCCAGCGAGATATGCTCCCATAGTATCCGGTACGCTAGGTCGAGTTCTTTCGGAACTTCTGCGGCATTCTTGGCAGTACGAATGTCCTTCAATGGAACGCCTGCTCTTTTCGCCAAGTGATACATGCAGTGAAGATAAACCCGCGATAGCTCGCCGCGCACCTGCCGGTGCAGTTTCAGGTCGAGGCCCACTTCGCCATCCGGAACGGGGTGCTCGCGCACTGTTTTATGAATCCCGAGGCTGGCTGGCTCGCCCGTTGTCAGGGGTAGGCTGCGAGTCCCGATCCAGCCCTCGGCTTCGGTCACCCCTTTGAGGGTTGCGAGGTTGTCCCACTGCGGTGTCTGCTCCGGCCAGGCCGTAGCGCTGCCGCCAATGGTCAGTTTAGGCGAAAGCATCAGTTCCTCGGTCTGGCTATCATGGTAGCCGCCACCAATATCGGAGTGCGCGCCGGGCACCATGATTTCTCGGAAGTTGCGGGGAAGTGAACCATCCGGATTGCAGAGGCTGTTAAGCGCAAAATTTTCTCGACACTCGTCAACGGCCGTGAACTGTACAGCGGTGGAGACGGTGGCCGGGTCCAGGTACAGGTTCACCGGCGTGTTACGAGCATTGCTTGGAGAGAGATCGCCACCCGTGATATTTACGATGCCGGCGACGGTATCAAACAACCCCACAAAACGAATGGTAACTCGTTCCGGCCATTGAATACCCATGGCGGCCAAAGACTGTCCCAATTCGCCATCAGAGCCCTTGGCAATTTCATTCGCGGCATGGCGGGCGGCTGCGCCTCCCCTGCTAAAACCAAACAGATCAACTGTTAGCTTTGCGATAGGCCTTTCGTTAACCAGTATGGCTATGCGCTCTGCGACCTCAGTGAAACCATTTTTTACTTGCTCGGTGACACCCGTTTCACCAAGACCGGTTGTCATACCTTCCAGAGAATCCGGAGCTCCGGTTTTCGATCCTGCTCCCGGCGCATACACCGAAAAACTCTGGTTGATCATTGTTTCCGCCTCATTTTCGACCTCGGGATATAGATCCCGCAACTTGGCGACATTGCTGATCTCATTGGCGTAACTACCCCCCAGCAACAAAGCCAGCCGCCGTTCACACTCGGCATCGTCAATCTCGCCATTGCTGTGCGGCACGAGGCATGTCTCTTCCACCTGCTGCCGGTAAATCTCAATATTACCGGCATTGTTCAACGTGCCATCGGTGAAAATGCCCACTTCAAGATGAACCGGCTTTCTCTGTTCTTCTTTCTTTGCCTGACCGTTCTCGGGTGTTTGGGCTAGCGAGGCAGCGGGCACAAGGGGCGCAACCAACGCTGCTGTACCCAGCGGCAGGGTGGAGCGTCGGTCGGCTTCCTGTTTCGCCAGGTAACGCTCGTCGGCGCGGCGGTTGGTCATGGTGCAGTCAAAACCGCAGACGTTCATATGGCCGACACCGCCCGCCCCTACGTGGCTGATGATTTCAGGGGTGACTTCCCACTTGTTGAGAGACTCAATCTGGTTGCGAAGGCCCGGCCCGCCACCATCTCTCTTTAGGCGCCAGAACCCGCCGTTGGGGTGATCACTGTCCGTTTCCCAGACAACTATAGGCGATAAGGGCTTGCCTCCAATCAGAAACAGATGACCGTCCCTGAGCTCACGCTCCAGTGCTTTGACGCTCATTTCCTTTCCACTACGGTTTCGGGGCACGTCGGAGACAGGATGGTCAATCAGTTCGGCTGCATATGAGGCAGCGAAGAAAGGGCTTTCAATATAGGGCAGGTCCCGGAGTTCAAGCTCCAGGCGGGATTTTACTTTCATTGGCAGCGTTCCTTTGCGGCCGGTGTATTAGGCCCGCAAAGGTACTGACTAAAGCAGGCGCTCTCCTTGAGGGGCGGGCATGACCGCCACAAAGCCAAACTCTAATCAAAAACCGGGCGGCGAACAACGGCGCCCGTACCACCTTCAGAAATTCCTTGCCCCTGATGGCCTCCTAGCCCTCGCTCGACATCACCTCATCTTCCAATACATCCACCATGAACTGCGGCATCGCCAATGCCCCACGGTGGATGTCGGCGTTGTAATAGCGGGTCACAAACGGCCGCTGATCCGCGTCTTCCTCACGGAAGTACACCACCGGCTTTTCCTTACCCGCCATAGTGCAGCTCCACCAGCCGGTGGGATACACCGGTTGCGGGAACGGCAGGGTGCGGACGTGGTCGAAACCGGCCTTTTTCATGTCGTCGTGAATGGTTTTGATGATGGTGTTGGTGTGCAGCAGCGGCGATTCGCTTTGCTGGACGATGATGCCACCGTCGCGCAGGGCGATCATGCAGTCGCGATAGAAGTCCAGGGCGAACAGACCTTCGGCGGGACCGACCGGGTCGGTGCTGTCGATGATAATGACGTCGAGACTTCCGGGCACCGCATCGCGTATCCACTGGATGCCATCACCAAAGAAGAAGTTGGCGCGGGGGTCGGTGTTGGACTCGCAGAGTTCGGGGAAATACTGTTCCGAGAGACGAGTGACACGTTCGTCGATTTCCACCTGCCAGGCCTCTTCCACACCGGGGTGCTTGAGGACTTCTTTCAGGGTTCCACAATCACCACCACCAACGATGACCACTTTCTTCGGGTCTTTATGGGTGAACAGGGCCGGATGAGTCATCATCTCATGATAGAGGAAGTTGTCTCTGGTGGTCAGCATCACGCAGCCATCGAGCACCATCAGGTTACCGAAGGTTTCGGTTTCCCAGATTTCCAGTTTCTGGAACTCGGTTTGTTCTTCGTGCAGCTTTTTCTTTACCTGCAGGGAAAAGGCGGTTCCCTGGTCCTGGAATACTTCGGTAAACCAGCCATCGTTCAGTGCAGTCATGTCGTGTCTCCGGATGTGCGCGTTGAGCCTGTTCGTATTGAGGGTATTGTAGGTGCGTAACCACCACACCTAAAGGACTATCATTACCCTTGGGCCGTGTTTTTCGGGTGTTGTTCTTTTAGCGGGGCGGTGGAATCCATACAATGAGCGCCATAAGCCGGCCCGTTGCCGGCTGCGGATTCAGCACAGGAAAGCCCCATGAGCGAACCAACCCTCAGCGCCGCCCACAAGGTGTACAACATCGCCCACTGGAGCGATGGCTATATTGATGTGAATACCCGTGGCGAGGTACTGATAAGACCCGACCGGGGGCACAGCGGCGAGGACATCAACCTGCCTGACCTTGCCCGCTCCCTGGTCAGTGAGGGGGTTCAGCTTCCGGTGTTAATCCGATTTACCGATATTCTCCATGATCGGGTCAACAAACTGTGTGGCGCGTTTAACAAGGTCGCTCGCGAACACGGCTACCAGGGAGGCTACACCGCCGTCTACCCGATCAAGGTCAACCAGCAGCGCCGGGTGGTTGAGGAACTGCTCTGCGCCGAACCGGCCGCCAGCGACAACCAGATTGGCCTCGAAGCCGGCAGTAAGCCGGAGTTAATGGCGGTTCTGGCACTGTCGCGCCAGCAGGAGTCGGTGATTGTCTGCAATGGCTACAAGGACCGCGAATATATCCGGCTGGCGCTGATCGGGCAGAAACTGGGGCACCGGGTGTTCATTGTGGTGGAAAAACAGTCCGAGTTGCCGCTCATCCTCGAGGAAGCGCGCCGTCTGGGAGTGACTCCGCTGATTGGTGTGCGCGCACGGCTGGCCACCATCGGCAAAGGCAACTGGCAGAACACCGGCGGTGAGAAGTCGAAATTCGGCCTGTCCGCCAGCCAGGTGCTGGATGTGGTTGAGACCCTGCGCCGTGCCGGGGCCCTGGAATCCCTTCAGTTGCTGCATTTTCACCTGGGGTCGCAGATTGCCAACATCCGTGACATCCAGACCGGACTGCGGGAGTGTGCCCGTTTCTACAGTGAATTGCGCCACATGGGGGCACCGGTAGGCACGGTCGATATTGGCGGTGGGCTCGGCGTGGACTACGAGGGCACCCGCTCACGCAGCAGTTGTTCGATGAATTACAGCGTACACGAATACGCTTACAACGTGATTCATATCCTGCAATCGGAGTGCGATCGGGCGGGTATCCCCCATCCCAACCTGATCAGTGAATCCGGCCGTGCGCTGACGGCTCACCACTCGGTACTTGTGACCAATGTGATTGACCGGGAGATACCCGACAAGCGTCCGCCTGAACAACCGGTCAGTGATGCCCCGGCACCGCTGCAGGATTTGTGGCGCGACCTGGAGAGCCTGCGGGATGAGGCATCGCGCCGTTCCCTGGCTGAGATCTACCACGACGTGCTCCACGCCATGGCGGATGTCCACACCCAGTTTGCCCACGGCCTGTTGTCACTGGCGGACCGCGCACGGGCGGAAACGCTCTACACCACCTGCTGCCGGGCTCTGAGAAAACAGCTGAACTCCGCGAATCGCGCGCACCGGGAGATCATTGACGAGCTCAATGAAAAACTGGCGGAGAAGCTCTTCGTGAACTTTTCGCTGTTCCAGTCACTGCCGGACGTGTGGGGTATTGATCAGATCTTCCCGATCATGCCTGTGAACGGACTGAATCGCCCCCTCACCCGTCGTGCGGTCATCCAGGATATTACCTGTGACTCCGACGGGCGAATTGACCGGTACGTGGACGGCCAGGGCATCGAAACCACCTTCCCGCTGCCTGAAGAGGCGCCGGAAGAACCCATGCTGATGGGCTTTTTCATGACCGGTGCCTACCAGGAAATCCTCGGTGACATGCACAACCTGTTCGGCGACACCCACTCGGTGGATGTACGACGCAACCCCGGCGGCGGCCATACCGTCAGTGAGCCGATCCATGGCGACACCGTGGCCAAGGTGCTGCAGTATGTGAACTTCGAACCCACTGCCCTGCTTCGGGCCTATCAGCAGAAATTTGCCGCCAGCGGATTGCCGGAAGACATACAGACGAGCCTGCTGGAAGAACTGGAGAATGGCCTGGGCGGCTATACCTACCTGGAAGAGTAACCCGGATCAGGCCCTGCTTGCGCGCCAGGCTGAGGGTGACAGCCCCTCCCACTTGCGGAAGGCACGGCCGAAATTGGACGGGTCGCTATACCCCAGGCGATAGGCAATGTCATCGATCCCGAGGTCGGTGCGCCGAAGCAGCTCCAGTGAACGCCGGTGGCGGATGTCATCAAGGATGCCCTGAAATTTCAGGCCTTCGGCACTGAGCTGACGGCGCAGCGTCCTGGGTGACACACCCAGTTGCGCTGCCACGGAATCAATACCCGGAAGCCGGCCATCCCGTACCGATTCCAGCAACCGCCCCACGCGCTCGGGAATCGATGTGGTCGCCTCCAGCGATCGCATTTCCTCCTCGCATTGCGCTTCTGCTACCCGACGCGCCACAGGATTGGACAGGGAAATTGGCAGTTCCAGAAATTCCTTGCGAAAACGGAGCTGATTGGCGCCGGCGTCAAACCGGATACGATTGCCGAACAGCGACTCATAGGCCGGGGCATACTCCGGTGGCGGATAATTCAGTCGACAACTTCCACCATCAAGCAGGCGGCGTCCGAACAGGAGCAGGTTCACATCCATAAGCGAGGCCAGCACCACTTCTGCGTTGAACCAATGCAGATCATCCAGGGCGTGCACGATATCGAGTTGCAGCACAGCGTCGCTGCCCTCGGTAAAGAAACTCAGATTCATATACACGAACCGGATACGGAAATACTTGATCAACACCGTAAGAGCCTGGCCAATGTTGTCACAGCTGATGGCGGCCTGTGACAGGGAACCGTGGGTAGTGAACTTCAGGCGCTTGCCATATTCCAGCCCCAGGGCCGGGTCGTGACTCAATGCCAATGCCGAGCGACAAAGACGACTGAACTGCTCCACGGTGATGAAGTTGTCGGGGTGCCCCAACATGGCCGGACGAATATCGGCCGAGCGCAGCAACTCGGGACGCGCAGCACCCTTCTCTTCCGCCAACTGGCAAAGGATATCGGCGTAGTGGGCGCGAATAACGGGCAGATTGCCGGTCTTTCCGGGAGCATTCATGTTGGCCAAGCGTTCCTGAATAAATACCTGCAAAAGATTAGCCGTGATGATAGCGGTCGGCAATCTCCCTGCAGACGACACCGAGCGGCGGAGAAGCCAGCCAGTACAAGTGGGAAAAAATACCGCCCAACAGATCCGCCTGCCCATCGCCCCCGTAAATATCGTGACTGACAAACCCGGGGCGAGTGCATAGAATGATGAACACAACAATGCCAAATCATGCGACTGTCAAGGAGCGTCCGGTGTCCACACTGGATCAGAAGCCAGCACGAGCCGAGGGCCGCAAGGACCCCTGGAGCCAATTGCTGGAGAAAGTGGGAAAGAACCAGGATCGGCAGGCCTACCACGCTTTGTTCGAGCACTTTGGTCCTCAGATCAAGTATTACGCCATGGCCAATGGCATGGCGAGTCACGCCGAGGAGCTGGTACAGGAGGTTTTCGTATCGATCTGGCGGCGCTCCTGCTTGTACGACTGGAGGAAGGCAGCCGCGTCGACCTGGATTTTCACCATCGCCCGTAACCAACGCATTGACATGCTGCGCAAGATGAAACGCACGAGTGCGGAGATGCCGGTTGAAACGGAAGATCTGTGGCAGATTCCCGGCGAAAACGAAGACGAGCCGGTTACGTCGCTGCACCGCCTGATGTCTGAACGTCGCGTGCGAGAGTCCCTCAGCCACCTGCCGGAAGAACAGATTACAGTAATCGCCAAGGTCTACATGGAAAGCAAGTCACACCAGATGGTGGCGGACGAGCTCAACATACCGCTAGGTACCGTAAAAAGCCGGGTACGCCTGGCACTGAACAAACTGAAAGTGATTTTGCAGGACCAGAACGTATGACACGGCACCATCCAGACACACTTACCCTGATGGAATTCAGTGCAGGCAACCTCAGTGAGCCCCACGCACTGTGCATTCGTCTCCATCTGGACCAGTGCCCCCATTGTCGCAGCCGTGTGGATACGCTCGACAGCCTGGGTGCCGTCATGATGGAAAGTCAGCCCCAGGTCGGTGTTTCATCGGACATGTTTGACGCTATCCTGTCACGCATAGACAGCGAGCCTGACATGACGGAGACCTACATCAGTACACAAGCCAAGCGCATGAGCCCTCTTCAAAAGTTGTTGGGCGACGATCTCAACTCGCTGCCCTGGAAACGTCAGCTCGGCGATGTCAGTGTGCTGGATATCAGCGAACGGTTTCCCGGCCAGAGCGAGCAGGTGGTGCTTCAGAAACTGGCCGCCGGTGGGAAGGCACCCGCGCATACCCACAGAGGGAGTGAAACCACGATAGTTCTTCAGGGTGCATTCTCAGACCAGAAAGGTGTGTTCAACCAGTGGGACTTCGTGGTACTCAATCAGGAAGACGAGCACAAACCTGTGGCGGTTGGCTGCGAAGACTGCATCACCCTGTCGGTGCTCAGCGCACCGGTTAAATTAACCGGCACGTTCACTCGCTTATTGAACCCCTTTATACGCTGAGGCGGATGGACCGGAAACTGTACCGGCCTGGCCGAAGCCTTGGCCGAAAATGACCGGCCTTTGTCAGTTTGTGACCTTCCGGACGACACGTTGATAAACGATACTGATTACGTTGATTAGTGTCTCTGAACTAGTCCGGCCCACCCCCCGTCGGGTTGGGCACTTGCTTACAGGCCACGCTCTTGCGTGGCCTTTTTTATGCCTGCTCACTTCACCCCATGAATACGATATCCGACGACTGATTAGAGACAGCCGGCAGGGCTGGGTTACAATCGTGACTTTTCTCCGGAGATGCAGCATGACGGGTGACGACTTCCATTTCCGCTTCGGCGGTATCGAACGACTCTATGGCCGCCGGGCACTGGAGCACTTCCGTCACGCTCACATTGCCATCGTTGGATTGGGTGGCGTGGGCTCCTGGGCGGCTGAAGCCCTTGCCCGCTCCGGCGTCGGCACCTTGACGTTGATCGACATGGACGATATCTGCGTGTCCAATACCAATCGCCAGCTCCACGCGCTTAGCGGGCAATACGGGCGCACCAAGACGGACGCCATGGCAGACCGTTTGCGGTCGATCAACCCGGAGGGTGACATTCGGGTCCATTTCGGGTTCCTGAACACGAAAAACGTCGATGAACTGATTACCCCGGAGATGTCAGGGGTGGTCGATGCCATCGACAGCGTCAAAGCCAAGGCCGGGCTGATTGCACACTGTCAGCGTCGCAAGATTCCATTGGTGTGTGCTGGCGGCGCCGGCGGTCAGATGGACCCGACCCAGATCCGCGTCAGTGACCTGAGCAAAACCACACAGGATCCATTGTTGGCCAAGGTGCGTAATACACTCCGTCGGGAGTACGGGTTCTCACGCAATCCCAAACGGCGTTTCGGAATTGAAGCCGTGTACTCCCTGGAACAGCTCACGTATCCTGCAGGGGACGGTGAGGTTTGCCTACAGAAGCCTGCCACCGAAGGCCCGGTCCGTCTGGATTGCGCCTCCGGGTTTGGTGCTGCCAGCCCCGTCACCGCCAGTTTTGGTTTCTTCGCGGCGGCGCGGTTGCTGGCTCGCCTGGCACGCAAGGCCAATTCCGACAAGACGGCAGACTTTCCTGCAGGACTACAGAATTAAACCCATACTTCAACGGAACTGACCCCATTATGACCGTCAGCACTGTCTTTCTCCTTGCCTGTATCGGTGTGCTCTCCCTGTTTTGCCAGTGGCTCGCCTGGCGGGTTCGCATGCCGGCCATCCTGTTCCTGCTGGCCGGCGGCATTGCCGCAGGGCCGCTGCTGGGATTTCTGGACCCCGAAGTCGTGTTTGGAGACCTGCTGTTCCCGGTCATCTCCCTGGCCGTTGCCATTATCCTGTTTGAAGGCAGCCTGACGCTCCGCTACGACGAAATACGTGGCCATGGCAAGATGGTTCGCAATCTGATTCCCGTCGGCTCCATTGTCACCTGCATCATTGGTACCCTGGCCGCCCGCTGGATCCTTGATGTGTCATGGGAGGTGGCCCTCCTGTTTGGCGCCATATCCATCGTCACCGGCCCTACCGTCATCGCCCCTCTGCTCCGATCTGTGCGACCGGACGCAAAACTGGCCAACATTCTGCGCTGGGAGGGCATCATCATCGACCCAGTGGGCGCCCTGCTGGCGGTGCTGGTCTTCGAGGGCATTGTGTCCTGGGGCCAGGGCAACGTGTTCAGCCACTCGCTGTATATTTTTGGCAAGACCCTTGCAGTGGGTTTCCTGATTGGCGCTGTCGCGGGCTGGCTGAACGGCATTGCGTTGCGCAAGCACCTGCTGCCGCAATACCTGCACAACGCCGGCACCCTGACGTTCATGCTCGGGGTCTATGCCCTGTCGAATGAAATGGCCCACGAGTCCGGCCTGCTGACGGTCACTGTGATGGGCATCTGGATGGCCAACATGAAGCAGGTCCCCATCGACAGCATCCTGGAGTTCAAGGAATCCCTGAGCGTGCTGCTGATTTCCGCTCTCTTCATTATCCTGGCAGCACGGGTGGAGTTCGAAGCCATCGCTCAACTGGGCTGGGGGCTGGTGGCCGTGTTGGCGTTGCTGATGCTGGTTGCACGCCCGGCAAGCATCTTCCTGTCGGCCATTGGCACCAGTCTCAACTGGCGCGACAAACTGTTCCTGAGCTGGATCGCCCCCCGAGGCATTGTAGCCGCTGCCGTATCCGCCCTGTTTGCGTTTCAGTTGCAGAAACTGGGCTACGAAAGCGCCGGAGCCCTGGTGCCACTGATATTCATGCTGATCATCGCCACCGTCACCCTGCAGAGTCTTACCGCGAGGCCTCTGGCGAGGCTTCTGAAGGTCGCCGAGCCGGCGGAATACGGCTTCCTGATTCTCGGTGCCAACCCGGTGGCCCGAAAAATCGGCCTGGCACTGAAAAAGCTGGAGGTCCCCGTTACCCTGGCGGACACCAACTGGGAGAACGTCAAACAGGCGCGCATGGAAAACCTCCAGGTGTATTTCGGCAACCCCGTGTCGGAGCATGCGTCGACCCACCTGGATCTCACCGGCATTGGCAACCTGCTGGTTATTTCCCCTTACAAGCACATGAATTCCCTGGCCACCTACCACTTCCTGGACTGGTTCGGAAAAGACTCAGTGCTAACCCTGGCCGAAGGGGATCAGGACCAGAAGGCCCGGCACCAGACCGCCGAGAAAATACAGCTTACGAGAGGACTCTTCGACGGAGTGAGCTACGCCAAGCTGGCCAGTTTGGCCAGCCAAGGGTATACGGTGAAGACCACCCAGCTCAGTGACGAATTTACGTTCGAGGATTTCCTGGACAAGTACGACCGTCAGGCCATGGTGCTGTTCGTGGTGAACACGCGCGAACACATCACGCCGGTCAAGAGCATGGAGGCCATCAAGCCCGAGAAAGACTGGACATTGGTAAGCCTGGTGCCACCCCAGGCGAGGAAGGAACGCAAGGAGCGGGATACCGGGGAGTCGCCGGAACAGCCACCGGAACCCGCTCCAACCTGAGCGTATCAGCGGGCCCCGCAGTCCAGGACCAGTTTACCCCGAACGTGCCCACCCTCCAGCAAGCGGTGGGCATCAGCGACCTGATCCAGCGGGAAGGCCTTGTCGATATGGACACGCACCTCGCCGTCCTCGATCAGTTCGGCGATCTCATCGAGATGAAACACATCGGGGCGGACGGTCATGCCATGGGCTCTCAACCCAAGGGACTCAGCCGCGGTTATGATCTCATCTGCCGTCACGGTGGGAATCGTGACCAGTACGCCGTGCTCACTCAGGGTGTGCAGGGAACGCTTGCCCGCTTCGCCGCCGACCAGATCCAGCACCACGTCCAGACCATAGCACTCGTCTACAACGTCGGTGGTGTGGTAATCAATCACCTCATGGACGCCAAAAGCCGCCAGGAAATCGCGATTACTGGCTGAAGCAGTGGCGATCACATGGGCGCCCCGTTCAAGCGCAAACTGCACGGCGAAATGCCCGACTCCGCCAGCACCGGCGTGAATCAGCACTTTCTGACCAGCCTCCAGTTCCGCCACTTCGAACAATGCCTGCCAGGCGGTCAACGCGGCCAGCGGCAAAGCGCCGGCAGTCATCAGGTCCAGTTCCTCGGGCACAATGGCCAACTCGTCGGCGCGAGCCACTGCGTATTGGGAATAACCTCCTCCGCCAGCCGGGAAGCCCACCATGCCCATCACCCGATCGCCTGGCGCCAACGTCGTCACGTCAGCACCAACCGCAATCACTTCGCCCGAAACATCGTAGCCGGGCGTCCATGGCAGGTGGTCTTCAATCTGCCGGGCGGCAAATCCCAGGCCTTTCCGCGTCTTCCAGTCGATGGGGTTCAACCCCGCGCCCGCCACCCTGAGCAAAACTTCCTCGGCGCCCGGCTCGGGGATGGTGGAACTTTCGATCCGCAGTACGTCAGTATCGCCAAAGTGGTCATAGACCACGTGACGCATGGCATGACCAGAATTCGGATCAACGGTGTTTTCCATGGGGCTCTCCAGACAGCTTCAGGGACAGGATCATTTGTTCAGACTAGCAGAATCCTCAAGGTGTGGTATCAAAGCCGCGACCACCGGGCACCATCGCTCCACCGAGGATGTCGGCGTATTCCGCAGGCATCCGCGAGGGCCTCTGGCTCTTCATGTTGACACAGGCATGGGTGGATACCGCGCGCACCAGGGTCTTGCCATCGGATTCACGCACCAGTTGGAATTGCCGCGCCGAGCGAAAGCGCCCATCGAACCCAGTCAGCCAGGTGCCCAGCACCAGCCGGTCGCCGGCATTGGCGGACGCCAGGTAATCGATTTCAGTACGGGTAATGGCCATGGCTTTGCCGGTTTTTTCATGCAGCTCCCAGGTCATGCCGAGGCTGTCGATGTGCTGCCAGCTGATATCTTCAAGCCAGCGCACGTACACCACGTTATTGGCGTGCCCGAGCCTGTCAGTGTCCGCGTCCCGGACGTCGATGGTCATGGTGAATGGTTCGGGAAGATCCCAGTTCACCGGATCAAACTCACTCATTGTCGCTGTCTCCCAACCCCGGAATAGCCGACAAGGCTAGCCGGCCGATGCGGTCGTTGTGAAGTGAACCAAAGTAGAGGTGACCGTCATGGGGGTTGACCGACGTGATCTCCCGCAGATGGGTACCCTTGGTGTCGTGAAGACTGGTAATCACGCTGCCGTCCGCGTCCATGGCCACTACCAGCCCGTATTCCTGGGGCTTCGGCTTGAAGTAATCTGGCAGTTTGGCCAGCAGGTCTTTCAGCCATGGCTGCCGATGCAGGGCATCCACCTGGGCATTCCGGAGCGTGGGAAACGCAACCCAGTAGCGGCCCTCGTGGTCGACCGCCAGGTTGTCGGGGAACCCGGGCAGGTTGTCGGCAAACACTTCCGCCTGTCCGGGATAGCGGCCACCGATCCAGTACTTGAGGATTCGATACTTCCAGGTTTCATTCACCAACAGGTACTCGCCGTCCGGCGACACCGCCACACCATTGGCAAAATGCAGGTTGCTGAGCAACACCTCGGTTTTACCGGTGGCCGGATCATAACGAAGCAGGCGACCGTGAGGGCGCATCTCAAGCAAATCCAGCTGATACTCAGGCTGACGGAATCGCGAACTGGCATCCGTAAAGTAGATGCGGCCGTCCGGGGCAATATCCACATCGTCGGTGAAACGGAATGGCAAGCCTTCTGCCTCTCGGGTCAGTACGGTGACGGTCTTGTCCGGCGCTATGGAGAGAAGCCCCTTCCAGGCATCCGCCACGATGAGATTGCCGTGGCGATCAAACACCATCCCCAACGGCCGGCCTCCGGTTTCCAGCCACTTCTCCGTCTGGCCATCCGGTTTGACCCGGACGATCCAGCCATCCTGCGTGCCAGTGTAGAGAATACCGTCGTCATCCACCGTGGTGTCTTCAGGGCCGTACACCTCTCCCCTGGCCAGCAGGTCTGCCAGTCTCAGGCGTTCGTTGGGCGCCAGCTTACCGGTCAGTGGCTGCGGCGAAGGGGCGTTCCAGGCCTGGCTGTTAATGGGAGATGGCGACAACAGGAAGCCACCCAGCACCAAAAAACCAATCAGCAATGCGCCCAGAAGCCACTTCATAGAGGATGCCTGTTCCTGTCAGATACGATTCCGTAACCTTATCAGACACCCGCCAGCGGCTAAACTGGCAGGTACCCGTCGCTACCAGGCACTAATCCGTGAGGAAACGACGACACAGTGCCGCAAAGCTGTCGGGTTTCTCTGCGTGCAACCAATGCCCTGTGCCGTTGATGATTCGCAAATCCGCTGCGGGAAAGCGCTGACGGATGTCGTCGCGGTGTTTCTCCTGGATATAGGCCGAATCGGCCCCCTTGATAAACAATACCGGACCTTCAAACGGCCCGCTCCCCTCCGGTGCCTGCGCAAGGCGGGGATAACATTGCTCTATCACCGGCAGGTTCAGCCGCCAGCGGTACGGTCCGGGATGCTGGCCTTGTTCTTCATCCCCCACCCGCACCAGGTTCTTCAGCAGGAACTGCCTGACACCAAGCTCCTCTACATGGTCTGCCAGCACCCTGTCGGCATCCTGTCGCGTGCGGATAGAGCCCAGATCCACTGAGGTCAGCCCCTCCAGCACCACATCATGACGGGGTTTATAGGTCACCGGTGAGATATCCGCCACGATAATTCGCTCAACCCGGCCCGGAGCTTTCAATGCCACCTGCATCGCGGTCTTTCCGCCCATGGAGTGACCCAGAATAGACGCCTTTTCCAGCCCCTGAGCGTCCATGTACGCCAACACGTCGTCGGCCATAGCCGGGTAATCCATGGTGTCGGTATGGGGGGAAGCGCCGTGATTGCGCTGATCCAGAGCATGAATCTGCCACTGGTCCTGCAGGCGACGGGTGATACCTCCCAGATTTTCCAGCGAGCCAAACAGGCCATGGAGAAGGATCAATGGCGGGCCTTCGCCGGTAATGCGGTAATTGAGTTCAACACTCATGGTCATGACCTCCTAGAGTCGCCGGACAGGTTCGTGTGAGAACGGGCTGCTATCGTTAAACCGACTACATTACCATCGAATGTTATTGGAACAAGGGCAAGCCGCAGGCTTACCCGACAACCGGCCAGATATTTCAGGCAAAAAAAAGCCGGGGTCTCCCCCGGCTCAGGTCATAAACGTTTGCTGAAACTGATTAGCAGTAGTACATGCTGTTCAGGTACTCAGCCAAAGCGGCAATGTTGGAGCGCTCCAGCTCGTTATGGGGCACAAAAATTTCCAGTTCCATGAAAACACCTCCAATCCAGATGTGCGAGTGAGAATCCTCGATGACTTAATGCTATCGTTGTTAGGACAATAAACCGTTGACAGGCTGTCCCACAGGTTTGACATTTTGTATCAGTACCGATGAATTCCTGTTAACCCTCAATCATAGGTGACCGTGAACTCACCCCAGGCAAAAGCCACCACATCGCCACTGGTTGCAGCCTCGAGCACGCTGGCCCTGGTTCATTACCTGGACCGCCAGGGCGTGCTGGACATCCCCACCGTTGAGCGGATCGCCGGGTTCAACAAAAACGAGCTGGCAGACCCGGACCTGCGCATTCCGGCCGAGCGCCATTACCGCCTGTGGGAACACGCTGAAAAGGTCACCGGAGACCCTGCCGTTGGCCTCCATGCCGGCCAGGTGGTCGATCCTGACCGAATGGGCCTGGTCGGGCACGTGTTTTTCAATTGCGACACTCTCGGCGAGGCCGTTACCCAGTATGTTCGCCTGCACCGGTTGATTAACGAATCGGTGATCCTGAGTTTTGAACAAACCGGCGAGCAGGCCATCCTGACCTGGCAGGCGGACACCCCCGGGCACTACTGTCGCCAGGATATGGACCGGACGCTGGCGGCGGCTCTATGCCGCACCCGGCATTTCATCCACCCTTCCATCGTTGCCGAGTGGGCCGAGATCGCCCACCGGAAACCAGGCTATGCCGATGAATACCAGCGATTACTGGGTGGCCCGGTGTTTTTTGGCTGTAGTGCAACTCGCCTGGCCTTCAGTAGCCACCACCTGAGCCATCCGATTCCCCATCGCAACCCCTACGTTTATTCCGCCGTGCTGAAGCAGGTCAACGCAGTGCTGGCCCGGCTGCAAAGCAGGCGCACCTTCGGCCGCAAGATCCGGCGGCTGATTTCACGCCAGATGTCCACCGATCGCATCGACGCCGACACACTGGCGAAACAGTGCCATATGAGCCGGCAAACCCTGTATCGACGGTTAAAGAAAGAAGGGCTTGGATTTCACGAGCTGGTGGAGGAAGTCCGCAAGGACAAAGCCTTGCGCTACGTGGCGTCGGACCACTACGCATTGGGCGAAATCGCTTTCCTGCTGGGTTTTTCCGAGCTCAGCGCCTTCAGCCGCGCGTTCAAGCGCTGGACCGGGATGGCACCGGCCCAGTACCGCGCCCGCCACCTGAACATCGACAATGGAGACGCGCCGGAATGAGTATCGCTGACGTGCCCTGGCTGCCCCTCGCACTGGCCCTGATCTACCTGGCCGCGGCTGCCTGCATCTATCGGATACTGATGACCTACCGCGTGGCACAGGGAGCCATCGCCTGGATTCTGGCACTGATCGGCCTGCCCTATGTCGCCGTTCCCATGTTCCTGTTGTTCGGACGCAACCGGTTCGGCGGCTATATCAGGGCCAGACGCACCGGCGACGCCGCGCTGACGGAACTGCTCAACCATTTCGAACAGCAGACGGCAGCGGTCAGCAAACGCGACGACGAACATGTTCCGGACGAACTCCAGGTCCTCTGCAAGCTGGGCCGGCAGCCGTTTACCACCGGGAATCGATGCGACCTCCTCAAGAATGGAGAAGCCACCTTTGAGGCGCTGTTCGATGCCATGGAAAACGCCCGACACTACATTCTCCTGGAGTTCTACATTGTTCGCTCCGACAAGGTCGGCCAACGCATCAAGTCGATCCTGAAACGCAAGCTGGCCCAGGGCGTTCAGGTCTGGTTCCTCTATGACGACATTGGCAGTGTCTGGCTACCGCGGAAGTACCTCCGGGAACTGGCCGCCGCCGGTGCAAAGGTTGCCTCGTTCGGAGACGGCAATTTTCGTCGCATGCGCCTGCAGGTCAACTTCCGCAATCATCGGAAACTGCTGGTCTGTGATGGTGAGGTCGGATTTGTCGGAGGCATCAACCTCGGCGACGAGTATCTGGGCACTGCCATGGACGAGGAGCCCTGGCGTGACAGCCACTGCCGCATCACCGGCCCGGCGGTGACCGGGCTGCAACTGGCCTGGCTCGAGGACTGGAACTGGGCCAGTGAGGACTTCCCGACGCTCAACTGGACGCCTTCCCAACCGACGCCTGGCGATCAGGAAGTCCTGATTCTGCCCACCGGCCCGGCGGATACCTACGAAACCTGCACGCTGTTTTTCCTCAATTGCATCAACAATGCCCGTACGCGGATCTGGATCGCCTCACCGTATTTCGTGCCCGACGTTCAGATCATGAACGCCCTGCAACTGGCGGCCCTGCGGGGTGTGGACGTGCGAATCATTATCCCCGAGAAATCTGACAGCCGGCTGATCCGACTGGCTGCGTACTCATACCTGGTACAGGCATGCCGCGCCGGCATCGGCATCTATCGCTATCAGCCGGGCTTCATGCATCAGAAAGTCGTATTGGTGGATGACCGCTACGCGGCCATCGGCACCGCCAACCTGGACAACCGCTCGATGCGACTGAACTTCGAGATAACCGCCATCAGTACCGCCGTTGAGTTTGTGAGCGGCATTGAACATCTGCTGGAACAGGATCTCGCCACCAGTCGACTGATGACGGAACGGGATTACCGGGACCGTTCTGTGGCCTTCCGGTTGACGTGCCGCACCATACGGTTGCTTGGCCCCCTGCTCTGAAACCGTCCACCAGGGCCTGGCCCGTTTTGGTGTGCCCATTTTCCATACGCAAAGAATGTGAGAGTATTCCAGAACCATTGAGCCAGCATGCTGTAACGAAGCAGGACCATGACCACATTCAAGCCTCGCGAAACCCTGACCGAACAGGTCGCCCGTCACATCGAAAACCTCATCGCTTTCGGTCAGCTTCGCTCCGGCGAACGCATCTACGAAAGCGCCATGGCAAAGCAAATGGACGTAAGCCACGGGTCGATCCGCGAAGGCTTGCTGCTGCTTGAAAAACGCCATCTGGTACAGAACGTGCCCCGCAAGGGCGCATTCGTTACGCCGCTGGACGACTATTTTGTACGCAGCCTGTACGAAGTGCTGCAACTGTACCTGACCCATACCGGTCGCAAGCTGGTGCGGCAGTGGCAGGCAGCCGACATGGACAAACTCGAATCCCTCTACCAGCGTATGAAAGGCTGCCATGACAATAACGACCTGCTGGCGTTTCTGGAGCTAGGCATAGAGTACACTCAGGCCTCACTGGCCTATGCCGACAACTATTTCATCATTTCCGCCATTGAGGATCTGTGGCCATCGGCAAAACGTTGCGCCTTTGTGGCGTTCCAGCGTGGTGGCAACCGGGTGCTGGAAGACAACCTGGCCCATGTGCGGGAATCGATCGGTGCGATCAAGGAACGGGACGAGGAACGTCTTGCGGCCATTCTGGCCGGGTACGCGGAACAACAGTGTCAGCAGGTGCTTGACGCTATTCACAGCGCATCGGCTACGGCTTGAGCAACGGGCGGCTCATTCAAACAGCCGGGTAAACGAAAAGCCGACGTTGAGGTAGGCACTCCAGTCATCCCGGTTGTTGTAGGCCGTGGCAATCTGCACCGGTCCCAGGAAGGTTTCAACGCCGGCAAACAGGCTCCCAGAGCGCAACAGGTTGTTCCAGCGGGCCTCCCCCAGCGAGGACCAGGCGTTACCAGTCTCGAACCCGGCTCCGGCAAACCAGGGCACAAACGGCCCGCCAAATTCCTGCCGGACAAAGACGCCTGCCAGAGCCGCATCCTCTCCCGCCACTTCGCCCTGGCTGTATGCCGATAGCCGGTGAAAGCCGCCCAGCAGTACTGAATTCTCGATGCCGGCAACGCCCTTGGTGACCGCGTTGGCATACAACAGGCCGGTGATACTCGCCCGTCTCCAGCTTGCGGTGCCCAGGGCCATGACGGTGACCGATTCAAAATGACGGTCGGACCCAAGGCCCGGGCGCTCGAACCGGCCACGAATGCCGGCGAACCCGCCGGACTCCGGCAGGAAGGTATCGTCGAGGGAGTCGTGAACAAGCTGGAGCCGGAGACTGCCACTCTGGATGGAGCCGGAGGGCGCCATCGGTTCGCCGATCTGCTCGTCGACGGTGGCGTAGCCCCGCACATACTCAAGACGCACCTCTCCGTTTACACCCAGTTCGGTACCCAGGGCCAGATCCACCTGGCGATTGGTGATATCCACTTCGGTTATGCGCTCGCCTTCGCCATCGAACGCACTCAGGCTTTCACGGGAATAGGCACCGCCCAGCGTGAGGAATCTTTCGAAACCATAGTCCAGTGGCTGGAACCATTCGGTTCGAACCCGGGGCTGGGTGCCCAACTGAAGCCCGGTCGTCCACTCACCGCCCAGGGCATTCAGCCCCGTCATCCGCAACGACGTGGCGACATTAAACCGAGTATCGTTCTCGAAATTGTCTTCGTAGTTCAGGCCAAAGGACAGGTAGTTCGGCCCCCAGCTTTTCTCGCGAACCCGGATAACCAGATCCGTACCCGGTCCGTCGGTCGGCACCAGCGAATAGGAAACGGTTTCATAGTAACCGAGGCCGTAGATACGCTTGAGATCCTCCTCCAGTGCATCCACATCCAGAGGCTCACCCGTCTGCTGGCGTATGCGCTCACGAAGGAAATCCCCCGCCAGGCGAGAACGGTCGTCAATGCGAATATCGGTGATAACGCCCGGGTTGAACGAGTGCGCCTTCAGGCGACCGCGAAATCGATCCCACTCATCATCACTGACGCTCAGATGACGAAGTTCCCCTGCGTGACCACGAGCACTGCTGGCGCCCAGCTCAAACAGCGCCGGAGCCTCATAGAAATCTGCTGAGGACAAACCCTGCAGATCCGGTCGCATCAGGATGTCCTGATCATCCAGCAACTTGAGCTGCCGCTCGGTGTTTTGCCGCGTCATCATGGTGGTCAACTGACCAACCACAGAGAACGCCTCGCGTATGTCCTCCCGCTCCAACAGGGGATCGGTGATGTCCACGGCAATGACAATGTCGGCCCCAAGCTCATGGGCCACGCTGACCGGCAGGTTATTGGCCACACCTCCATCCACCAGCAAACGCCCATTCAGTGTGACCGGCGCATAGACGCCGGGAATACTCATGCTGGCGCGGATCGCTTCCGACAGGTTGCCACTGCCGATCACCACTTCCTCGCCGGTTTCCAGGTCCGTGGCGACGGCCCTGAACGGGATGGCCAGTTCATCAAAATCTTCAACCAGGGCTGCATCACGGGTGAGCTCATTGAGGATAAAACCGAGGTTCTGACCGGCGATGATACCGCCCCCCAAATGCAGACCGTCCATGCGCACACCGATGCCGGGCGAGACCGGGTAGCGCCAGTCCTGACGCTTGCGCCTGACAGGCTTGTAGGCACGGCCCGGGTCGTCACGAAAACTGGACACCCAGTCCATCTCGATAAAGCGCTCTTCAATCTCCTGGACCTCCATACCAGAGGCATAGAGTGCCCCAACCGCGGAGCCGGCACTGGTGCCCACCACAATGTCCACGGGCACCTTCAATTCTTCCAGCACTCGCAGCACACCCACATGGGCCATACCCTTGGCCCCTCCGCCGCTTAGCACCAGGCCCACTTTCGGCCGCCCTACGTCGGCCATAAGGGGCATAGCTGCGAGCACGGCAAGCAGGAGGGCGGTCAATCTGGCTGTTAACATCATCCCGTCCGACTGTCAGGCATCGTCTGTGGGATCCTCGTCCGCCAGGGACAGGTGAGAGACATCAGGTACAGCCGGTGGTGGAACCTCACGCTTCACGCCCAGGTCACTGCCCGGAGGCGCCAGTGTCCAGTCGTCCAAATGCTGGAACATGGGAGCGGGAGCCTCCCGGTGTTCCTCAAGCGTGACGCCAACGGGGTCAAGTGTCAGCCCGGACCCGGAAAGAATGCTGTCGACTTTATCGCCCGCCACTGGCAAGCGGTCGCCCGGCTCCACGGCAACGGCGCTCCCGGACCCGGCATCAGTACCCGCTGCCCCTGCTGGGGGTGTTGCAGGGGCAGGTTTTGGCTCAGCCTGTGGTTGAGCGGCGGGCGCCGCGCGCTCGGCTGCAGAGGCAACGGCGCCCTCCATGGGCTGCACATAAGCCACCATGCCGTGCTTTTGCAGCACCGCGCGGTACTTTTCCGCCTGGACTTCCTCCAGTTTGTTGCGGATAACGACTGGCTGACCGCTGAACATACGCTCAATCTGGTCCACCGTTGCCTTGAACAGGGTTCTGGCATTACTGCGGGCGGTTGCCGGGTCGGTTCCCGGTGTGCATTCACCTTTGAAGACGAGTTGGAACATCATCCTGCCTCTATGCGCTTCTGTTTTTATCCATAGTAGTTGATCCTGGCAGGCTGCGGAAATCCACACCCAGCCGATGGATTCTCTGAACATTGCAAACAATTGAAAAATTCGTGCAAAAAATACGCAAACCTGTTCGCACTCTGCGATAATCATCAGTAACTAAACGTTACATATGTTTACATTGATCGACGAACCGATTCCAAAGGAGCGGCTCTCATGGCCATCAAACGCATCACCGGCGCTCTCAGCCTGTTACTGGCACTGGCCTCGCAACCGGTCATGGCAGGCAACCTGGACGTGTTGCTAAGTGGAATCTTCCCCGATAAACAAGCTACTTACATTGGCTATGAAAGCATTGAGCGTGAAGACATTCCCGCCACATCGGCCGTCGAGCGTAAATACCTGATCGTCGATTTCAGATTCGAATCCGAGCCCCCTCAGGAACAGCTTCAGGCCAACGTACACCGGGTCTGCATGGCTCTGCTGAAAGATCGCGAGCTGATTCGCTCGCTGTCCGACTCGGGCTACGACATGGTCGCTGTCGCCTTTGACCGCAAGTCGCAGTTCGACTGCCTCTGACACTGTCCAGTCACTGATCCCGTCCTAGAAGGCGCGGAAAGGATTCGAGAGCACTGTTCACGGAATCCAGGTTAAACGCCTCCACGTCCGCCAGCAGTTTCTCTCCATATCGGGTAACCGAGGGCGAACGGAACCGCTTACCCCATTCCAGCACCCGGTTGGCAAAATCCTTCATCTGTTCCGGATCGCCGCTTTCACGTACCGTCTCCCACTCGTCGCCAAAATCCCGTGCAAGTTGCTCCTGCAACCATCCACGCTCCTGCATGCTGAGCGTCTGTGCCAGCAGTCGTTCCGACTCCTGGGGCGTACCATCTTCTTCGGCCTGGGCACCGGTTGCCTCAACCCGAGGAAGCTTGACCGTAAAGGTGGAGCCCGAGCCAGGCTCACTCTCAACCTGCAGTTCACCGCCCATCATGCGCACCAGCTTGCGGCTGATGGCCAGGCCCAGCCCCGTGCCCCCATAACGCCGCGTGTTCTGCCCTTCCTGCTGTTCAAAGGCGTCGAAGATCTGCTCCTGCTGGCCGGGAGGAATGCCGATGCCGGTATCGGACACCGTCACAACCAACCGGTAAAAGCAGCGACGATCTGCCTCACTGGCCACCTCTTCGACCGGCTGCTTCTCCGATGACTTCCGCGGTGTAGCCGTGGCGCGGACCGTCACACCACCTTCATGGGTAAACTTGATGGCATTGCCAACAAGATTGAAAAGCACCTGCCGCAGTCGTGTTTCATCCAGCATCATCGCCGCCGGCATCTTGGAGTCAACGCTGACTTCCAGCGAGATACCCTGCTCGGTGGCGCGCAGGTCGAATATGTGGCGTACATCACTGAGCAGCCGCCGCACCGACACCGCCGAATACTCCAGCCGCATCTTTCCTGCTTCGATGCGGGACAGGTCCAGGATGTCGTTGATCAGCATCAACAGGCTGCGGCTGCCCGCGCGAATGGCATCCAGGTAATTCCGCTGCTGGGGATCCTTGACGGTATTACTGAGCAAGTCGCTGTAGCCAATCACCGCGTTCATCGGCGTGCGGATCTCATGGGACATATTGGCGAGGAATTCGCTTTTCGTCAGGCTAGCCGCCTCAGCTTCCCGCGCCAGGCGTTCCGCCTCCAGCTTGGCCGCCCGAAGTTCGTCTTCGCTGCGGCGTAGTGCGTTTTCAGATCGGATTCGCTCGTCCACCTCCCGTGACAGTTTGCGGTTCCAGTACAGGAAGATCAGCACCACCACTAAGGCGATAAGCACGATCCGGCGCACCACGGTGTAGTCCGTTTCCTGCTCGATATCCAGGTGGATCCAGCGATTGTAGATCGACTCGGTCTCGGCCGCGTCCAGACTGCCCAACGCTTTATTGAGGATACGCTGCAGTTCGGGCCGCTCCTTGCTGACGGCAAACCTCAGCTCATACTGGTAAGGCGTAATGCTCGTTATCCGAAGGTTGGACAACCCCAGGCGGGCAACGGTATAGCTGACTGCCGGAATATGAGTCACCATGACGTCGAGGTCGCCGTTGGACAGGGCCAGCAGCCCCTCCTCGATGGATGTCATCGGATACAGATCGAGATTGGGGTGGTTGATCAATAGGTAGTCATGCCCCGCCTGGCGGTTAACCACACCCACCTTTTCGTCTCTCAGCTCCCTCAATTCGCCGATAAAGCGACCGTCGTCACGGATGGCAAGGGCAATGGGAACGGTCAAATAGGCACGGCTGAACAGGAAAGATTCCTCGACCCTTGGGGTTCGGGACATTGCGGGCAGTATATCCACCTCCCCCGAACGCAAAGCGTTTTCCTCATCGGCGCTGTTGTCCATCACCTGACGGCTGAAGCGAATGTTCAGTTGTTCTTCCAGGCGTTTGACCAGATCCGGCACGAGCCCGGCAGACTGACCATTCTGGGTATACTCGAACGGCGGCCAATCCGGCCGGAAGGCCACTCGAAGATTCGGGTTTTGATTGAGAAATGCCCTCTCGTCAACCGACAGGGAAATGGCGGAGGGATCCAGTTCCGGCAACTCGGTCTGCAACCACGACTGGCGGATCGACCGGTGCTCACCGTGGTCAATCGCCAGAACTGCCTGGTTGAGCACCCGATACAACTGGTCGCGCTCCTGGTCATTCTCCTGGTGACTCTCCGCTGCCATTTCCAGCACCACGTCGACCGATTGCTGGTTCAGCAGCGTGGCCACCCCAACCCCATTGACCATGGCAGACTGCAGATAGTCCGACACCACCGGAACCGGGCCCAGAAACGCATCCGCCTGTCCTGACAACACCCTGCCAACGGCTTCGCTGATACTGGAAACCGGCACGGGTGAAAAGCTATCGACAGGGTCAAGCAATGCGAACTGGTTGGGATCGTTGGTGATCAGGGCAATGTTCGCGTCCTCAAGGTCCGAGAGCGTGCGAATGCCTGCATCATCGGCACCAACGAATATGCCATAGGTCAAACTCATCAGCGGCGAGGAAAGCACTACATTGGAAGGAGGGGAACGATGGGCCAGATGGGTACTCAACCGGGCATCCAGGGTCCCATCCTGCAACCATTCACCGAGTTGTTCTTCCGGAGCCGACACCGGCTCAATAGGCACACCAAGCTTCTCTGACAGCCGATTGAGGTAATCAATGAAGATGCCCGCCAGCTCCCCCTCGCCGGTATCAAACACCAGCGGCACCTGACCACTTCGCACCCCGACCCGGAACGATTCTCTCTCCGCCAGCCAGCGCAGATCCTCGCTACCCAGCACCGGCGCCGGAGAGGGTTGCGGCGGCTCAGCAGCGGGCACGCCGGGCACCAGAATAGCGGTCAGCAACAGCACAAAATGAAAAACGGACCTCACTGGATATCCTCACCGGTTCGGCTACAGTTCAGGGAACCATACTCGTAAATTCTTCCGATTGCATTCAGCGGGTTACCCGATCTACTCTGATCGTGCCCACAGCGTTTTAAAGCACCGGCTACCTTGGGGAGAACCATAACCATGGATACCAGCAAACACGATTTCAGCACGCTTTTTGAACAACTCGGTATGCCATCCGACAGCGTCAGCATTGAGAGTTTTATCGCCCAGCACTCGCCACTGCCCCCGGAAATTGCGTTGCAGGATGCCCCTTTCTGGTCGGAAAGCCAGTCACATTTCCTCGAAGAGGGCCTCGAGGACGACTCTGACTGGGCGGAAATTATCGATGAGCTCGATGCCCTGATGCGGCACTGAGTCAGACATCACGTCCTGCAATAAGCACCTGGTCGCGGCCGGAGTCCTTGGCGAGGTACAGAGCCTTGTCGGCCCGGTCGAACACATCGTCCTCGTCATCGTCCCCATCAAATTCCGCCAGCCCTGCCGAAAACGTCACCGACACCGGTTCTCCCCGGAAATGGAACGGCAGCTCCGCGATATGCCCGCGCATGCTATCCAATACCGACCGGGCGTTGTCCACATTGGTTTCCGGCAACAGGATCACGAACTCTTCCCCGCCAAAACGGGCGATGAAGTCGGTTGCCCTCAGCCGCTCACGGAGGGCACGGGCAACCAGTTGCAACACGCGATCACCCGCCTTGTGGCCATAGGAATCGTTCACACGCTTGAAAAAATCAATATCAAGCACACAGACCGACAGTGAATGACGATAACGCTGCCAGCGCTGGTACTCGAACGACAGTCGCTCCTGCCAGGCTTCCCGGTTGGGTAATTGGGTCAGGACATCGGTAAGGGCTTTTTCACGTTCCTCCCGGAGTTTTTCCCGGACCTGTTCCGACTGGGCCTCCATCGTCACCAGTTTTTCCTGCATGAGCTCCAGTTGCAGCGACAGGTTACGCTCGCGCTCGGACTCCTGCTCCCGAAACCGCTCGACGGCCCCACTGATCGTCTCGAGGTGCTGGCTCACTGAGTCTTTCAGCCCGTCGAAGTCAACACTGCTTTCCACTTGCTGGCCGAACGACCATAGCTCCTGGCGGATATCGCGATCCAATTCCTGCGAGGCATCCAGTCGCCCGGCCTGGGCATTCGCCTGCTCGGTAAAACACTGGCGCAACGCGTCCAGCCGTTCATCGAGACGCCGAAGGAAGGCCTCAAACTCCCTTTGCCCCCGGGTAACCGCGGCGATTACCAGTTCCGCCACGCTGCTCAGCCCCTCCCGCAGCTCATCCCAGTTATCGCTGCTCAACAGCGATTCCTGTAGCCGTCGGGCTCTTGCCTCCGACGCAGCCTCCAGTGTCACCTGATCCAGCATATGCCCCAGCAGTTCACCAACCCGCCGTGCAATCTTCAGGCGTTCGCTGTCTTCTGTGCCAGGCATCGCCAGTTCAACGGCAGGCGAAGCCAGCGTGTTCTCGGCGGCTTCCGCCAACATCGGCTGGTCGGACGGCTCCTGGCTTCCCCGGCCACCAAACAGCCGGCCAAACCGACTTCGTTTGCGATCCTGCCCGTCACCGCTGCCCAGCCCAGTTTCCAACACCAATGCCAGATCGACCAACCATCCGGTCGCATCGAGCTGAAGGGTTTCCGGTTTCCGGAGTCGCTTCTCCAGGTCTCGAATACGGTCCTTGCCGGATTTGAACATAGGATGGGAGCGCAGTTCCGACAGCAACTGCTCGAATGTGGTTCTCAGCCGGTCCGTGGATTCAGATTTGCGGTCGTCCAGGGCCGCCACCTGACGGTCAATTCTCTCCTGCAAATCCCGCCAGCTGTCTGCGTTGAGAGGGGGCTTTCGTAACTCGTCACGAACCCGTTCCAGCAAACGGTCCAGCTCCGCAGTCTGCCCTTCGGACGCCAGACTGGTACGCACCAGCATACGCTGAAGCAGGTTTCTTTCAGCTTCCCAATGCGATTCACGCTGTTCTGAAGATTCAAGTGCCTGGAGGTACTTATCCTTCCAGGATGGGTCCGATGACATTTAGCGCTCCTGGCCCTTTTACTGGACGCCTGTTCCGTGACTGATGCCTCAACGATGCTCCGTTTCCTGCCTGTTACCGCGACGGCGAGCCCTGGGATGGCTCTGATCGTAGACCTTTGCCAGATGCTGGAAATCCAGATGAGTATAGACCTGGGTCGTCGCGATGTCCGCATGGCCCAGCAACTCCTGCACCGCTCGCAGGTCACCACTGGACTCCAGCATATGGCTGGCGAAGGAATGCCGAAGCAGGTGGGGATGCAGTCTTTGGTCCGCCCCTTTCGACATTCCCCACCGGCTGAGGCGGGACTGGATACTGCGAGTACTGAGCCGATCACCTCGCCGGCTCACATACAGGGCATTCTCTCCGTCTGGCGCCATCGCTCCGCGCACGTCAAGCCACCGAGCCAGTGCCTCCAACGCCCTTCGCCCAACCGGCAGGAGGCGTTCCTTGCGCCCCTTACCCAGCACCCGGACCTCCCCACCTCGGGCGTCTACGGATTGGAGATCCAGCCCCGCCAGTTCCGACAACCGCAGCCCTGAGGAATACATCAGCTCGAACATGCTCAGGTCGCGAATTTCCAGCGGATCATCGGGCGTTGCGTCCAGCAGGTGATTGAGCTGGTCCACATCCGCCACCTTCGGTAGACGCCTACCGGACTTCGGAGCCCGGATGTCCAACGCCGGATTGTCGACAGCCAGGTGTTCCCGTAACAGGTATTCGTAGAACCGGCGGATGGCAGACAGGTGACGGGCAATACTCCGACCGCCCAAACCTTCACGGCTGAGCTGGGCAACGTATCGTCGCAAGTCGTGGCTGGTGACCGACCGCCAGGCCGGTGACGGTAGATGCTCAACCCACACAGCAAAGCGGTTCAGGTCATCGCGATAACTGCCGCAGGTGCGTGGTGAGTGTCGCTTCTCCGACGCCAGATAACGCAGGAACGCGGCCACAGGCTCTGCCAGTGTGGCAGCCGGGCCGGTTTCCTCGTCAGCCAGCGACATGGTCAGCGGGACTCCGCGACCACATCGGTGACAGGCAACGTGGCGGCATGCCTTTGCAGGATAGGCGGCAACAGACGGCTCAGGGTGTCGCTGATGTAGGTCAGGAAGAGTGATCCCATACTCTGGTCGAAGTACCCGGGTTCGCAACTACCCACGGCAAACACCCCGACCAATTCGTTGTTACGCAGTGGCACTAACGCCACGGAGGCAATGGGTTCCTCCCGGTCCGGGAACAGGAAACTGCGCTCGCTCTCACGGAACTGGCCACAAACGGCGCGATCCCCTTCCAGCAAGCCACCCAGGCGCGCTTTCGCCTCATCCGGCGACACCACGTGTAGGGCGCCTTGCGCCGCTGCCGGCAACTCGCTGTCGGTGAAGAGAATCACCGAGGCCGCGTCCAGACCGAAATCACCACGGATACTGTCATCAATCGCGGCGGCCATATCATTCAGGTTGCGGGCCTCGATCACCTGCATCAGCAGGCGCTTGCTCTTTTCGAACAGACGGTCGTTGTGGCGTGCAATGGACACCAGCTCTACCAACTCGCGACGCAAGGTGTCGCGCTGTTCGCGAAACAGGTGCACCTGGCGCTCTACCAGCGAGATCGCCCGGCCGCTGTCGTGGGGCAGGGTCAGGCTGCGCAGGAGCTCGTCCTGATCAATAAAGAAATCGGGGTTATTCCGCAGATAATCTGCGACGGCTTCCCGGGTGAGCCCTTCGGCCTTCTTGTGGGCCGTTTGTTCTGTCATGCTGCTCTCCTGATGGTCAGGGCCTTGATGTGGCCGGCTGGCGATGGCGATTGTTCTGTCGGTTGGTACCTGATTTTGCATCGCTGTGCCGCGTGCTCTTACGTCGTTTCGGGGGCTGGTCTGCCGGCAGGCGAAGCTGACCCTCGAAAACGCTGGCCGTCGGGCCTTCCATCATAACAGGGGCCCCCTCACCCTGCCATTCGATGACCAGGCGCCCGCCTTTCAGCTCGACGTCCACCCGGCTGTCCAGCAGCCCTCGCAGGCAGCCGGCGACCACCGCCGCACAGGCGCCACTGCCGCAGGCCATGGTTTCGCCGGAACCACGCTCGAACACCCTCAGGCGAACGCGGGTCCGGTCAATAATCTGCAGGAACCCGATGTTGGCCCGCGCCGGGAACCGCGGATGGCTCTCAAGCCTGGGGCCAAACTCGCCTACCGGGGCGGTATCCACGTCATCCACCAATAGCACCCCATGGGGATTGCCCATGGAGACGGCACTGAGTTCCACGGTATCACCGCCGAGTTCCACCGTGTACACGTCCTTGCGGCGGTCGGCAGCGAACGGGATGGCCGGAGGATTGAGTTCAGGAACCCCCATATCGACGGTGACCATGCCTGCACGTCCGACTCTCAATTCGATAACGCCCTTGGCGGTCTGAACCCGGATCACCTTCTTGTTGGTCAGGCGCTGGTCGCGGACAAAGCGGGCAAAACAGCGGGCCCCGTTGCCGCACTGCTCGACTTCCGAGCCATCGCTGTTGAATATCCGGTAGCGGAAGTCCACATCGGGAAGCCCCGGGGGTTCAACCACCAGCAGCTGATCAAAGCCAATGCCGAAATTCCGGTCGGCCAGTTCGCGGATCATCTCCGGGCGCAGGCGAAAGGGCTGGCTGATGGCGTCCACCACCATGAAGTCGTTCCCAAGACCGTGCATCTTGGTGAAGTTAAGCATTGGGCCCTGATTGCGCCGGGACTGACTCATCTCCGCCTCTCCACTCATTCCGGCAAACAGCTTTCTGGGCCAAGCTGTTCTTCCAGGGTTTCCCGCCGACGCACAATGTGCACCTGTTCACCATCAACCATCAGTTCCGGTGGACGGTTACGGGTGTTGTAGTTGGAGCTCATCACAAAACCATAGGCCCCGGCGGACCGAACCGCCAGCAAATCGCCCGCCTGGAGTCTCAGCTTGCGATCCTTGCCGAGGAAATCACCGGTCTCACACACCGGCCCAACCAGGTCCCACGCTTTCTCGTCACCGTCGTTGCGGGGCGTTACCGGGACAATGGATTGCCACGCGCTGTAGAGCGCGGGACGAATCAGGTCGTTCATTGCCGCATCTATGATGGCGAAGTTGCGATGTTCAGTGCACTTGAGGAATTCCACCCGCGTCAGCAAGATGCCGGCGTTGGCGGCAATGGACCGCCCCGGCTCCATGATCAGCTCCAGCGACCGATCGCCCAGGCGTTCCGCCAGCGCGGTCACATAATCCGACGGTTGCGGCGGCTGCTCCTGATCGTAGGTGACCCCCAGGCCACCGCCCATGTCCAGATGCCGGATATTAATATTCTTTTGCGCCAGGGCATCGATCAGTTCCAACACACGGTCCAGCGCATCGAGGAAAGGTGACACCGACGTGAGCTGCGAGCCGATGTGACAATCCACACCTTGTATGTCCAGGTTTGGCATGGCAGCGGCACGCTCATAGACGGCCGGAGCTTCCGCAATGTCGATGCCGAACTTGTTCTCTTTCAGCCCCGTGGAAATATAGGGGTGGGTACCGGCGTCCACGTCCGGATTCACACGCAGGGAAACCGGCGCCCTGACACCGAGCTCACCCGCCACTTCGTTCAGGCGATCCAGTTCGGTGTCGGACTCCACATTGAAACAGCGAACACCGGCCTCGAGGGCGCGGCGCATTTCCCAGCGCTGTTTGCCGACCCCGGAAAAGACGGTTTTCGCAGGATCCCCGCCAGCACGGATCACCCGCTCCAGTTCTCCGGCAGACACAATATCAAAACCGGCGCCGAGCCTTGCCAACACGTTCAGCACGGCGATATTACTGTTGGCCTTGACGGCGTAGCACACCAGGTGTGGCCGACCGGCAAGCGCATCATCATAGGCGCGGTAATGGCGCTCGAGGGTGGCGCGGGAATAGACATAGGCTGGCGTACCAAAACGCCGGGCAATGTCCTCAACCGCCACGTTCTCAGCGAACAATTCACCGCTGCGGTAATTGAAGTGATCCATGGATTTCCTGAGCCTGTTATCGGGGCAGCCTGCCGAACCTAGTGGTCTTCAGCCGGTTCGCTGCTGTCGTGTTCGCTGGATTTCTGACTGGGTGCGGCCTGCTCGGTTGCGGCATCGTCACTGGCAGGTGCCTGACGATACAACGGCCCCTTCTGGCCACACCCAACCAGAAACACGACCATCACCAGCAGGAACGTAAGTGTCTGTCCTGGCTTCATGGGTAGCTGCCCCCGTTGTCTGTATGCACGCAGTATACCTGAGTGAGGCCGCGCCCGGCGAGATGCTACCACCCACGATTCCGGATACTACAGATGCCGGTTCAGCAAATCTTCCAACTCGGTACGGTAGTAGAGATACTGGATGGTCTGGATATGCTGCTGGTATATCTGTGGATCCAGGTCATGGGGTAGGTGAACATCCGTCAGGTAGACCGGGTAGCGCTCGTCACTTTGGCGGAGCGAACGAATATAGTGGGCCACCGCGGGTATCAGCTGGTCTCCATACTCCTGGACGGTAAATTCCTGGTCGCCACAGAAAATATCGAAACGCACCTGAGAGTCACCCTCCTGAATACCGATGGCCTGTACATCCAGCCCGGGCAGGCGCACGTTGCTGTCGGCGTCCGGCCGCCTCTCCGCACGCCACTGACTGTCGCGAAGCACCATCTCATAGCACTGGACACCTGCAACATCGGTCACGGCGTCCAGTTGTCGCAACTGCCGGCGTTCAATCAGGTTCTCCAGGAATCGCAGCAAGGGCACCAGCAGGAAGCGACGATTGGTGTAACCCTGCTGCCAGCAGAACACCGATCCCAGTTCATCCACGACCCACACCTTCGCGGTCTCTCCTGTGACCCGGTAGAACACCTGAATGTTATCCGGCTCGCTGGCATGGCACACGGCGCGTAATGGCAGGTCATCCAGCAAGGCGTATTGGTCAAACACCACTGGCACGTAGGATTCCTGCGGTTTGGACAGATACGCCATCAGTGCTTCGTTGCTGTCCAGGGCCACGAATCCGGGCTCAGCGCCACTGAATTGAAGCAGGAAGTATCGCCGATCCATCTCGATGACGTAACGCAGGGGATGAGGGCCAACACCGCCGGCGAAGAAATAACGCATCACGTCCATGAACAGCTCGCGTACGCGCCGGGCTATGGCGGCTCCGTGGCCTGTGCTGTGGCTATGAACCATGATATCCGGCAACCGGTCCGGAGCGTTGGCGACTGATGCCAGCACGTTTTTGAGGCACTGCACCAGCGTGTCTCCGGCAGCGTAGTGCTGCAAACTCACCTCGTGCCAGCTATTGAAGGTGACCTGGTCAATGGTATTCACCAGGTTTTCCCGTCCACCGCTGAAGCCCAGTGAATCGTGACGGGCGCTAAGCTTGTGCAAGCCCCGCTCGGTCAGATAGGCCTGAGGGTCGACCCCGACATTGACAAACAGCAGGTTGCGCAGCGGGTGCACACCCCGGGAAAGCGCCTCCCGGCCAGCCGGCTCCACCGGGAATGGCAGGAACGCACCAAGTGCATCCAGCATTTCCCGCAGTTCTGCCACCGAGGCAATGCTGCTGCCGGCTCGCACATTCAACCGTGTGGCCCGGGTCAGCAAGCCGTTGTAATAGCCCCACACCAACAGTTCACTGAGATTGCCCGAACGGCGTATGACCGGTTGCCAGAGCGCATCTGACGGGTCCTCAAGATCACGGTATAGCAACCAGCCGTCGTGACCAGCCGAACCACCCTGTTCCGACTGGTGATGGAACGCAAGATTCTCTTCTGCCAGGGAGGGGGCTAGCCCGGGGTTGATCTGCTCTACCTTCCCGGCCTTACGCTGAAACGCCGCATACAACTTACGCCCCAGCAGGTTCATGTCATTGCTGGTGATGGCCGCACGGGTGCCATGATCCCGAGCCAGCCGAGACAACAGCCGGTAGCTGTGGGTCAACTCGGCCACCACGGCCCGCCGAAGGGTGACCACGTCCTCTGCGCGCCAGCGGATCCGGTTGTCCAGGTTTTTCAACTCAGCAGCCGACCAGCCCCAGGAGTCCACCAGGGCCTGCAACAGCCTGGCTCTCCAGCCTGAGAGGGTCTGTGCCGAACGGGTAAGCGGCAGGCCTGCCTTGAGATAAAGGCTCTGACGCACCAGGACCAGGCGTTGGGGGGCATCTTCTTCAAGCAGCCACTGCTCAAGGCGTTCGTAAAGCAGTACGTAGGGATCGAGCCGGTCAGGGTTGGTTTCACCGGAATACACCGCCGCCTTGAAGACCCGGGACAGCAGTGGTTTCTCATCGCTCTCTTGGCCCTCATTACTACGGGCATAACACTCGATCAGCAGCAGCTTGAGGATCGACTTCCAGGGCATGTCGATGCCTTTGTACAACTGCCAGACTCCAGCCCCCAGAAACTCTTCCTGCGGTATCGAGAACACGGGGCCGAAATCAATGTACTCATCACCCCGGATAAAACGGCAGTCAATCAGCTGCCGGGCGCACTCGTCATAGCGTCGCTCATCCTCCACGGGGACCAGCCACCACAATGGATAACGGCCGCCAAGATGAATGCTCGTGCGGTAGAATTCGTCCAGCAGCAAATAATGCTGTGAACTGCCGCAGTTTTCCCCGGTCACTTCCGCTCGCTGCCTTCCGGCACGCCAGTCAGCGGCGGAAAACACAAACACATGAAGCTCAACCCCCAGGCTTTCGGCCCAGATGGACAGACTTTGAGCCTTACGTTCCAGGCAACGCACGCCCCGCTCCGAGAGATCCGGGCGATGACACAGCCAGATATCCAGATCACTGGCCACCGAATGGCCCAGGGTCCCGGGGCTGCCCATCAGGAAGAGGGCTTCCAGGTCTGGTTTTCTGCGCCCCTCGTCCTTGAGTGAAAAGGTTCTTGCCAGGCGCCGGGCAGCGTTCAGCGTGGACTCAGGGGGCCGATAGTGGCTCAGTCCGTAAGGGCAGTCGCTGTCGAGATAGCCGGGCAAAGCCGGGTGATTAAGATGGAACACCAGTGGCAACACTTCCAGAACAGCCTGTTGCCGATAGGTCAGGGCCGAATGGGCACGATCCCAGCGCTCCCGGTTGACAGCCATGAACCGGTCCCGCAGCCGGCGCAGCGTTTTTCGGTCTATACCCTCATCAAAGTCCAGGGCAATAGGAGCGGTTTGGATGGTCAAGGCGACTCCGCGGGAGAGGTTCTTTCCGATACCATTATCAGTATGATGACCGAATCGTGGCAAAATCGGCAAAAAAATAAAAGCGGGAGAACATTAGCACGCTCCTGCCACAACTTGGCTGAGGCTTTTCCGTCGTGAAAGAATTCTTTATCCGTCGAGACCGTTCCGACACCCCCCAGGGTGCCGAACGTCGAACCCTGATCCGCATCAACGACGACGGCGTCATCCTGTTCGCTGATCATCACGCCGAGGCAGTGCTGGGCTACGACGCCAGCGAACTGGAGGGTCGCAAGGTTCAGTGCATCCTGGCCGCACGCCAGGACGATCCCTTTGCACCGGCCCATCGCCACCGAATTGAAAATGGCGAGTCGATACTGATCACCTTCCGCCACAAGGAAGGCTTTTTCTTCACAGCGGGTCTCAGCCTGCGCATGGACATTCGCGATTCCGACCAGGCCGCCAGCGCATTTATAAGCCAGCGGGATCATTCCCCCATCGACCACCGCCTGATTCGGCTGACTGAAACTTCCGCCGGCGTTGGTATCTGGGAGCTGGACCTCCACAGCAATGAGTTGATCTGGACGGACGGCATGTATCATTTGCTGGAATTAAGACCCGGCAGCGAAATCACGCCCGAACAGGCACTTTTCTACTGCCAGTCCAGCCAGGGCAGGATACGCGCCCTGTTCCGTCGCTGCATCCGCACCGGGCAGCCCTTCTCCCTGACGCTGGATCTGATAACCGCGCGACAGAACGTTCGCCAAGTGACGTTGACTGGCCGGGCCCTGAAAGCCGGCGAACGGATACAGCGACTGGGAGGAACGCTGGTTGACCACACGCCTGAGCGCAATCATACCCTCGCCCGCCAGCAGGCGGAGCAAATGCTGGGCGCCACGATCAACGCCACCAACGACCTGGTGGTCGCCGTTGATCGCCAGCTAAACCTGTTGCATTTCAACCGTGCCTTCAGTCGCCAGTTCGAGATTACCTTCGGCCTCCGGCCGGAATCCGGAAGCAACCTGAGCGCCGCATTGCAGGGCTTCCCCAACGAACGACGGCTTATCGAGCGACTCTGGCACCGCGCCTTCGAACGCGACAGTTTCGTGGTGGAAATGCCCATGGCGCAGCAACACCGGGAGCTGCCCCTGTACGAGATCCACTATCAACGCCTGACCAATGACCAGGGCGACGTGATTGGCGCCGTTCATGTGGCCCGGGACATCAGCGACCGCCTGCAGAACTCCTCCAGCAGCGAATACCGCGTCCAGCATGATCCGGTCACCGGCCTGATGAACCGCAAAGCCTTCCTGGGCCGCCTGCAACGAACACTGGAGCAGAAGCCACGGCGGGAGAGCAGTGACAGCCTGCTCTATCTCGACCTGGATGGGTTTGACCACTTCAACGACATCGCCGGCAGCGGCACCTGCGACCGTTACCTGCGTGAGCTGGCCGGCAATCTCGGGGTCAAGATCCGACAGCGGGATGCGCTGGCACGACTGGCCGGCGACACCTTCGCCCTGCTGATCGAAAACTGCCCCGAAGCGCGCGCCCGCAAGATTGCCGACAGCATTCTCGAGCTGATCGGCGGCTTCGTGTTCCACTGGCAGGACAAGCAGTTACAGACAACGGCCAGTGGCGGCCTGCTGTTTCTGGACGACGACGCGCCCACCGATTCCGAACAACTGCTGACCCAGGCGGCTGACCTGTGCCACACCGCAAAAACGTCCGGTCGCAACCGGATTCATGCCGCCCGGGCCATGTCCCTGTCGCTGGACGAGGGCACGGCCAACGAGGTGCTGGCACAAATCCAGCAGGCACTCGACAGTGGCCACCTGAAGCTTGAATACCAATCGCTGCGCCCCGTGGCCAGCGTTACCTGGGGCGACCACATCGAAATACTGACCCGGATTCCCGGTGAGACGCCTGACAGCCCTCCCCTGACCCCGGACGCTTTCCTGCCCGTTGCCGAACGATTTGACCTGGCCAAGCGCCTGGATCGCCAGGTGATCCGTCAGACCCTGGCCTGGCTCGAACAGCACCGTCTGCTGGAGCCGCGCCTCAAGTACTGCGGTTTCAACCTGTCCCTGGCCAGCGTACTGGATGACTCGTTTGCGGACTTTATGGAAGCCGCACTGAAAGGATCACCCTTTGCCCCGGAATGCTTCTGCCTGGAGATAAGGGAAGCCCACGCCACCCAGTATCCGGACGATGTCGCGGTGCTGTGCGACAGCCTGCACCGCATTGGCTGCCGGGTAGCGCTGGATGGTGCGGGAGCGTCGGTGGAAAGTTACGGCCTGGCGGCGAAACTGCCGGTGGACATCATCAAGCTGGACCACAAGATCATGCAGCACCTGAACGACGATCCGGTGCAGCAGGTAATGGTAGAGGCGCTTCATAAAATAGCGGAAGCCTCGGGCAAGGTGACGGTCGCCACCTTCATTGAGAACGACGACACCCTCCGAAAGGTACGAACCCTTGGCATTCACTACGGCCAGGGCTTCCGCCTCTACCGGCCACGCCCACTGGAGGAGCTGAAACCGGTGGAGGTTACCCTGACCACGGGGAAGATTGGCGGCTAGCTAGAGTGCCTGGCGCGCGCGTGCGACTGCAGCGCGCACCTGCTTCGGCGCAGTGCCGCCAAGGTGATCACGCGCCTGCACGGAGCCTTCCAGCGTCAGCACATCGAACACGTCTTCGCCGATGACGTCGGAGAAGCGGGTGAGTTCTTCCGTGGTCATCTCGGAGAGGTCACGCCCTTCGGCAACGCCAAACGCAACCGCTTTGCCCACAATTTCATGGGCATCGCGGAAAGCCACGCCCTTCTTGACCAGATAGTCCGCCAGATCAGTTGCGGTGGAGAATCCCCGCTTGGCCGCCACGCGCATGTTGTCGGCCCGCGCTTCGATGGCCGGGATCATATCCGCGTAAGCCTTGAGGCAGCCTTTCACGGTGTCCACGGTATCGAACAACGGCTCCTTGTCCTCCTGATTGTCCTTGTTATAGGCCAGCGGCTGGCTCTTCATCAGGGTCAGCAAACTGATCAGGTGGCCGTTCACCCGGCCGGTCTTGCCACGTACCAGTTCGGGCACGTCCGGATTTTTCTTCTGGGGCATGATCGACGACCCGGTGCAGAAACGGTCCGGCAGGTCGATGAAATCAAACTGGGCAGAGGTCCACAACACCAGTTCTTCGCTGAAGCGCGACAGGTGGGTCATCAACAGGGCGGCAAAGCTGCAGAATTCGATGGCAAAATCCCGGTCACTCACGGAATCCAGGGAATTCTCACTGGCCCGATCAAAGCCCAGCAGTTTTGCAGTGATACCGCGATCAATCGGATAGGTTGTACCCGCCAGCGCCGCAGCACCCAAGGGCATCACATTCACACGCTTGCGGCAGTCCTGCAGGCGCTCGGCATCCCGCACCAGCATTTCGTACCAGGCCAACAGGTGATGACCGAAGGTAACCGGCTGAGCGGTCTGCAGGTGGGTGAATCCCGGCATGATAGTCTCGGCCTCGCGCTCGGCCAGATCCAGCAGGCCGGCTTGCAGGCGCCGAAGCTCTTCGGCGATGACATCGATTTCGTCGCGCAGGTAGAGGCGAATATCCGTGGCCACCTGATCGTTGCGGCTGCGACCGGTGTGCAACTTCTTGCCCGTGATGCCAATCCGATCCGTCAGTCGCGCTTCAATGTTCATGTGCACGTCTTCCAGACTGACCGACCACTCAAAGGTGCCGGCCTCAATGTCCGCCTTGACGGCTTTCAGGCCGTCAATAATAGTGTCACGCTCTTCCACAGTCAGCACACCCACTTCCGCCAGCATGGTGGCATGGGCAATGGACCCGGTAATATCGTGATGGTATAGGCGCTGATCAAAGCCCACGGAAGCGGTGAAACGCTCCACAAAGGCATCGGTGGGTTCGGTGAAACGACCGCCCCAGGGTTTCTCGGCGCTCTTGTTCTGATCCGTCATGGTCTATCTTTCCTGCTGACAGCCCGGCATCATTCTGCGGGAATGGGTAAATGGAATATCGCAGGATTATAGCATTCCGCGGCGCCCAGTTGCCCTCCCCCAAATCAGGAACAGGAATCAGGAACAGGTTCAATGGCCGCAAGACACAACAGGGAACGCCCAGCCCAGGCACTCGCGGAAAGCGACGCCGATTTCTATGTGCCGGACCTGTGCCGGGTCAGGGCCGTTTTCCTGCTGGTGGTCACCAGTGAACTGCTGGTGCTGGTGCTGTCCATCGTTCAGGCCGAAAGCCACTGGATTGACTGGAACTACTTCGGCCTGCTGTCCCTGTTCGTGCAATGGACGGTGCTGACCAGCGCCGCCCTGATCTGCCCCATGCGGCGCTGGCTCTCACGGCTGACAGTTACCCGTGCCACCACAGTGATTGTTACCATCGTGATGCTGGATGTGCTGGCCTTCAGCCTCTTCGCAGACAGCGTGCTACACCCGCAACCCGGCCTCGAAGCCTGGCAGGGCGTGGCCAAGAAACTGCTGCTGGCGCTGTTGATCACACTGATGGTGCTGCGATACTTCTACCTGCAGTTCCAGTGGCAACAACAGCGGGAGTCAGAAATGCAGGCCCGGCTGACCGCCCTGCAGGCACGAATCCATCCACACTTCCTGTTCAACAGCATGAACACCATTGCCAGCCTGATTGTCGTTAACCCGGAACGGGCCGAAGACGCCGTGCTGGATCTGTCCGAACTGTTCCGCGCCAGCCTGCGCACCGGTGACCGCCTGATTCCTCTGAGCGCCGAACTGGACCTGTGCAAACGCTACCTGGCCATTGAAAAGCTGCGTCTGGAAGACCGGCTGACACTGGAATGGCATATCGAAGATGGACTGGAACAACAGGCCATCCCTCCCCTGACCCTCCAGCCACTGGTCGAAAACGCCATTTATCATGGCATTCAGCCTCGTCCGAACGGAGGTACCGTAAAGGTTGAGGCCTACCGCAAGGGCCCCTCGGTCTACCTGATGGTGCAGAACCCGCGCCCGGATTCTGACCAGGGTAGCCACGAAGGCAACCGAATGGCGCTGGCCAACATTCAGTCCCGCCTGCACGCCCTGTTCGGTGAGCCCGCCGTGCTGAAACACAGCCACCAGAATGATATCTATACTGTCACTCTCCGGCTGCCATGGCAGACAGCGAGTGGCAACGGAAAACCGGCAACAGGGAGCAAGTAGGCAAGCATGGGCGACAACAATCACCGCAGCGTACTGATTGCCGACGACGAACCTCTGGCCAGGGAGCGCATACGCCGACTGGTGGAGGCGTTGCCTGGCTACAATGTCTGTGACGAGGCTGGCGACGGCGACGAAGCACTGGAGAAAACCGCGCGCCTGGCGCCGGACATCCTGCTGCTCGATATCCGCATGCCGGGTACCGATGGCATGGAAGCCGCCCGACGGATGGCTTCGTTGGAGGCCCCTCCGGCCATCATCTTCTGCACCGCTTATGATCATTACGCCATCCAGGCGTTCGATGTACACGCGGTGGCCTACCTGCTCAAACCGGTACGTCGTGAAGCGCTGACCGACGCCCTCAATCGGGCTGGCCGAGTCAACCGGGTGCAATTGCAGGCGCTGACTGAAAAGCAATCGGGTACGGACGAACAGCTGGCCATCCGCACCCACCGCGGGACTGAACTGATCGACATCCAGGGCATTCTGTACTGCGAAGCCGATCAGAAATACGTCACCATCCATCACCTGCGCGGCGAAACCGTCACCGATTACACCCTGAAAGAACTGGAAAGCACCTACTCGCAATACCTGCTGCGGATTCACCGACACACCCTGGTAGGCGTGCGCTATATCCGAGCGCTGCTGAAACAACGGGATGGCCAGAACCTGATTGATCTGACAGACCAGCACGGGCAACTGCCCGTAAGCCGGAGACACGCCGCCTCTTTACGGCAATGGCTAAAGGAGCATCGCCCCGGGTAGCCTGGGCGCTCAACATTCGGCTCCACAATTTGCCTCACAAAGAGTACCCTTGGCGTACCATTTTTCAGATCCGGCAACGTACACCATGTCAAAACGAACCCTTCGCATTGCAACCCGCAGCAGCGCACTGGCGTTGTGGCAGGCGGAATTTATCAAGTCTGAACTGGAGCGGCTCCACGACAACGTGACCGTGGAACTGGTCAAGATCAAAACCCAGGGCGACAAGATCCTGGATGTGCCGCTGGCCAAGATTGGCGGCAAGGGTCTGTTCGTCAAGGAACTGGAAGAGGCCATGCTGGCAGGCAGTGCCGACCTGGCGGTGCACTCCATGAAAGATGTGCCGATGGAGTTTCCGGAAGGGCTGGGGCTGGTGGCCATCTGTGAGCGGGAAGACCCCACCGATGCGTTCGTCAGCAATGACTACGATAACGTGGACGCCCTGCCCCACGGCGCCGTAGTCGGCACTGCCAGCCTGCGCCGGGAAGCCCAGTTGCGTGCCTACCGGCCCGACCTGGAAATCCGCACCTTGCGTGGCAACGTCAATACCCGCCTGGCAAAGCTGGATGCCGGCGATTACCAGGCCATCGTCCTGGCCAGCTCCGGGCTCAAACGCCTCGGTTTCCATGACCGTATCCGCTACTGCCTGCCAGACAGTATATCCCTGCCTGCCGTGGGCCAGGGTGCGCTTGGCATCGAATGCCGCCTCGATGATGCCGAACTGATCGCCATGCTGGAGCCCCTGGATCATCGCGACAGCTCGGACCGAGTGAAAGCGGAACGGGCCCTGAACCGGCGATTGCAGGGCGGCTGCCAGGTACCCATCGCGGCCTACGCGTTGCTGGAAGACGATGACATGCTCTGGCTTCGGGGACTCGTGGGCGCCGTCGACGGCACCCAGGTATTCCGCGTTGAAGGCCGCGCGCCCCGCAGCGAAGGCGAGCGCCTTGGACGCGAACTGGCGGAAGACCTACTCGCACTGGGTGCAGACAAGGTACTGGCTGACATCTATGGCCACACCCCAACCTGATTCGCTACCCCTTGAGGGCCGGCGGATACTCATCTGCCGGCCACAACCGGAAGCCGACCGGCTGGCCTCGCGCTTTTGCGATGCCGGCGCCGATGCGCGGGTCATGCCGCTTATCGCCCGCGAGCCGCTCCCGGAAGACCCCGCAACCCGCACGCTGATCCTCAACTTGGACGAGTTCGCCCACGTCATTGCCGTCAGCCCCTATGCCGCCGCCTTGCTGCTCGACTGGCTGGACGAGTGGTGGCCCCAGACACCCACCGACATCCACTGGTACGGCGTCGGGGCAGGAACCGCCACGGTGCTGAGCAACTATGGCCTGGAAACGCGGCAACCGGAAACCGGCCACACCAGCGAAGATTTGCTACAGTTGCCGGAGCTGGCCACACTGGAGCACGAAAAGGTTCTGGTGGTGCGCGGACAGGAAGGCCGGGAACTGATCCCGCAAACCCTGGAACGCAGAGGCGCGCGAGTCACCGTGCTGCCCCTTTATCGTCGCTTCTGTCCCGACTATGATAAAGCGACGCTGAACGCGATGCTGAACGACTTTTCCCCCGAGGCCATCGTCACACTGTCGGGAGAAACATTGAACAATCTCATCGCACTCAGTGACAATACCGGCCATAATCTTGAAAACACTTTACTGGTTGTCCCCGTTGAGCGGATTGCCGAACAAGCACGTCTGGCCGGCCTCCGGCGAACGTGTATACCAGGAAGCCTTGCCGATAGCTCGATTGTGGCTGCAGTTGCAGAACAACTTGCCAGCCTGGACGGAGGCTCCGGAAACACCAAGTAAGGATGCCCGTGACAGAATCAAACGCACAACTGCCTGCCCCGATCGAAAAGCATCAGCAAACACGGCAAAAACTGTGGCCCCTCTGGATCATTACACTACTGGCGCTCGCCCTGGCCGTTGCCCTGTCTCTTTGGAGCTGGCAGCAATGGAACAACTACCAGGCACTGCAACAGTCCATCACCGATCTGGAGAGTGACACCGAGCAACTGGACCGGATGTACGGCCAGACCGGCAGTGAGCAGAGCCGTCGCCTGCAGGCGCTGGAAGACAAGCTGTCTGAACAGCGTGAACTGATCGCGACCCAGCAACGGCAGATCGACCACAACGCCCGTGAACTGCTGGAGGCCGGAAACCGCACTCGTACTGACTGGCTGCTGGCCGAGGCGGAATATCTGCTGAGGGTGGCCAACCAGAGGCTCATGATCGAAAAGGACATTCGCGGGGCCTTGGCGGCACTGGAATCCGGTGATGAAGTTCTGGCGGAATCAGACGATATCGGCGTTTACCCGGTTCGCCAGCAACTGGCCAAGGAAATCCTAGCGCTCAAGGGCATTGTCGATGTCGACCGCACCGGGCTCTACCTGAAACTGGAAGCGGCTATCGACAGCATCCACCAACTGACAGACAGTGCACTGATTCATGATCGCGCCCCAGGATTTGTCAGTAGCGGCGAGAACCCGGAAGCCGATGCTTCCGGGCAGGGCCTGGTTGCCGAGGGATGGCACAAGGTCAAGCAAACCCTGTCTCAGGTGGTTGTGGTCCGCAGGCTCGATGAGCCGGTCAAACCCCTGCTGTCTCCGGAGCAAAGCGCCTATGCACGGCTCAATCTGCAGTTGATGCTGGAAGAAGCCGAGCTGGCCGTACTTCGCGGTCATCAACAGCTCTACTCACGCTCCCTGACCAAAGCCAGCAATGCCATCAATAATTGGTACGACAGCAGCAACACCCGCATCATCGCGCTCTCGCAGACCCTGGAGGAACTCTCACAAAAGAACGTTGATCCGGAACTGCCAGACATCAGCCGCTCACTGGAACTGCTCAAGGCACGACTGGCCGGTCGACTGGACAACGGAGAGGCCGAAAAGAATGGCAGCAACGGTGAACAGGGAGACGCATCATGATCCGCATTTTGCTGATCATCCTGGTCGCCTTACTGCTGGGCACCGGGCTTGCGCTGGGGTTGCAGTACGACCTTGGCTACATCCGCATCAGCCTGGGCAACTATCTGATTGAAACCAATTTCTGGATTGGTCTGGCGTTGCTGGTACTGCTGGTGGCAGCGTCCGTGCTAACCATCAATCTGTTCCGTCGACTGCGCCATGGCACCGGCATGGTCGCCGGCTGGCTGGCCCGCAGCAATGAACGCCGAGCCCGGCGCAGAACCACTCAGGGGCTGCTGGCCCTGGCGGAGGGTAACTGGCCACGTGCCCGCAAGCTGCTCACTTCTTCAGCAGAGCACGCGGACACGCCACTGATCAACTACCTGGCAGCGGCCCAGGCCTCGTTTGAATCCGGCGATCACGAGGCCGTTGACGAACTGTTGCGCAAGGCCTTTGAAAGCACCCCGGGCTCCGACATGGCCGTGGGCATTACTCAGGCCCAACTGCAACTGGCGGGCAACCGACTGGAGCAGGCCCTGGCAACCCTGGTGCGGCTGCGCAAGCAGGCGCCCCACCATCCGTTTGTACTCAAGTTGCTGAAAAACACCTATGTGCGCCTGGAAGACTGGCGCGAGCTGTCCCGCCTGTTGCCGGAAATCCGCAAGCGCAACCTGATGGAGAGTGAAGAACAGGGCGACCTGGAACGCCTGGTTTGGCAAAACCTTCTGCAGCGTGCCGCAGAGGAGTGCCGCCGCCACTCGGGTGAGCCTTCAGCGTCCCTTGAGCCTCTCACCAAGCTTTGGGATGAGCTGCCAGGGTTTCTCCGCCGTGACGAACACACCATTCGGGAGTATGCCCGGCTGCTTGCCGATCTGGGCGACGAAGCCCAGGCTGAAACCCTGCTGAGGAAAGTCCTGCGCAATCACTGGGGTGATGAACTGGTCAATCTGTATGGCCGCGTAAAAGGCCTGAAGCCGGATGAGCAGTTGCTGGTAGCGGAGCAGTGGCTGAAGGATCGTCCCAACAATGCAGAGCTGCTGTTGGCACTCGGCCGTCTGAGCCTGCGCAACGAGCTCTGGGGCAAGGCGCGGGAGTATTTCGAAACCAGCCTTCGGCTACGCCGCAGCCGTGAAACCATGGCCGAGCTGAGCCGCCTGAATGCTCACATGGGAGAGGGTGAAAACAGTGTGAAGCTGTTGATGCAGGGATTGGTTAACGATAGTGGGTTGCCGGATTTGCCGATGCCCAAGGCCTGAGGGGCTGGCCCCGGGCCTCAACCTCTCGGGGCGTATTCCAGTACATCGGAGAAAAATGCTTCCTGCGGCAACCCCACCTCCAGTAACGCATCCATCAAGGTATAGACCATCGTCGGCGAGCCGCTGGCGTGAACTTCCACGTTGCTCCAGTCCATGCCCGACGCCAGCACGGTTCGCACCAGCTGGTCGTGGTGGCCACTCCACTCGTTGTCTTCGTCATCTCCTACCACGGGCAGGAAAATAAAGGGCGGCCATTCTTCCTGCCACTGCTGGGCCAGGGATCGCAGGTACATATCCTCGTGGCGGCGAACGCCCCAGTAGAATTTCACAGGCTTGTCGTAAGACGTTTTCTGCAGGTAATCCACTAGGCTCTTCATTTGGGCAAACCCCGTTCCGGCGGCAACCAGCAACAGCGGTTTGTCGGGCGCGGACGCCAGGCAGGCTCGGCCGTGGGGTAATTCAACGGTCACCTCTCCGCCAGAGGTCAATGCATCAATCACTTTCTGTGCAGACACCCACTCCGGTGTCGCCTGGATGTGCAGCTCGATCAATTCTTCAGACGGACTGCTGGCGATGGAAAAATAGCAGGGGTCTGTATCCGGCAGATTCACGGACAGGTACTGGCCGGCGTGAAACGACAGTTCCCGGCGACGGGGCAGTTGCAGTTCCACACGGTAAACATCGTGGCTGATGGAACGAACGTCCACCACCTTTGCCTGGAACTTGCGAGGCTGGTTGTCTCCGGCTGCCATAACGGCGTCTATCTCCAGTTCAAGGTCACTGAGCGCCAGGGTGCGACACATCATCAGTCGCCCGGTGACCGGAATTGTGTGTTGATTGCGGGTATTCAGGGCCTCGCCACTGACCAGGCGAGCCTCACAGAGCTCGCACACGCCATTGCGACAGGCGGCGGGAACCGCAATGCCCGCCCTGCCGGCTGCCGTAAGCAGCGTCTCGTCGGCGGCTGCGGTAAAGGACAATACCGCCGGCACGAGTTGAATACGACATTCACGACTGGCCATATCAATCGGGGCGATCGGATGAAACTTCAATCCCCAGGCTGTCCCAGATGTCGTCCACACGCCTTTTGACGTCGTCGGACATGGTGATGGGCGTGCCCCACTCCCGATCGGTTTCGCCCGGCCACTTGCTGGTGGCATCCATCCCCATTTTCGAGCCCAGCCCGGACACCGGCGAAGCGAAGTCCAGGTAGTCGATGGGAGTGCTCTCAACCAGCGTGGTATCCCTGGATGGGTCCATGCGGGTGGTCATGGCCCAGATCACGTCTTTCCAGTCCCGTGCGTTTACGTCGTCGTCGGTAACGATCACAAACTTGGTGTACATGAACTGCCGCAGGAATGACCATACTCCCATCATCACCCGTTTGGCATGGCCGGGGTACTGTTTCTTCATGGTCACCACTGCAAGACGGTAGGAGCACCCCTCGGGAGGCAGGTAAAAATCCACAATCTCGGGGAACTGCTTCTGCAGGATGGGAATGAAGACTTCGTTCAGTGCCACACCCAGAATGGCGGGCTCATCGGGTGGGCGGCCAGTGTAGGTACTGTGGTAAATCGGGTCCTTGCGGTGCGTCACCCGCTCCACGGTGAACACCGGGAATTCATCCACTTCGTTGTAATAACCGGTATGGTCCCCGAACGGGCCTTCCGGCGCTACGTCGTCCGGATAGATGAACCCTTCCAGCACAATCTCGGCACTGGCCGGCACCTGCAGATCGCTGAGACCACACTGCACCAATTCGGTTCTTCCGCCGCGAAGCAGGCCAGCAAAGGCGTATTCCGATAACGAATCCGGCACCGGCGTCACCGCACCCAGGATGGTCGCCGGGTCCGCCCCAAGGGCAACGGCCACAGGGTAGGGTTTACCCGGGTTGGCTTTCTGGAACTCCTGAAAATCCAGCGCACCTCCACGATGGCTCAGCCAGCGCATGATCAGCCGGTTACGGCCAATGACCTGTTGCCGGTAAATACCAAGATTCTGGCGTTCTTTATGGGGCCCACGGGTTATCACCAACGGCCAGGTCACCAAAGGCCCTGCGTCCCCGGGCCAGCAGTGCTGAACCGGTATCTGGTACAGATCCACCTGGTCCTTTTCGATCACCACGTCCTGGCAGGGCGCCGAGCGAAGCACTTTGGGGCTCATACGCATCACCTGCCTGAACAGCGGCAGTTTCTCGATGGCATCTTTGAAGCCCTTGGGAGGATCCGGTTCTTTCAGGAAAGCGAGCAGCTTGCCGATGTCCCGCAGCGCGGTCACGCTGTCTTGCCCCATGCCCATGGCCACGCGTTTCGGCGTACCAAACAGGTTGGCCAGCACGGGCATGTCGTAGCCTTTGGGGTTCTCGAACAACAACGCGGGGCCACCTGCCCGCAGCGTGCGGTCGCAGATTTCGGTCATTTCCAGGTGGGGATCGACTTCCACTGAAATACGCTTCAGCTCTCCCAGCTTTTCAAGCTGGCCTATGAAGTCTCTCAGGTCGTTGTATTTCATCGGCTACTCCGGTTGATTCCGGCATTGTACGCGAATTCTGGTTATTTGGTTCGGCTCTGGCCTAGGTTTCAGCTTTGGTGCAGGAACAGGAGATGGGGAGACGTGCGCGCGAGAAGTCTGGTCGGTAACGCCGGGGATCGTCTCCCCGGACCGTGCATTGCCAAGGATGGCAATGCCGAGCCCCCATGGATGGGTTCACGGCGTGTCCGGGGAGACGACCCCCGGCGTTACCAGCCCCCAAGCTCAGTGCGCAAAGAGGGCCCGAACCGAAACCAAAACTTAACGACGCTTCATCGACTGGAAGAATTCGTCGTTGGTCTTGGTTTCACGCAGCTTGTCCAGCAGGAACTCAATGGCACCAGTATCGTCGTCCATGGAGTGCAGCAGCTTGCGCAGAATCCAGATGCGCTGGATATCCGCCTCGCTCATCAGCAGGTCCTCACGGCGGGTGCCAGAGCTGCGAATATTGATGGCGGGATAGGTGCGCTTCTCGGCAATCTTGCGATCCAGATGGATCTCCATGTTACCGGTTCCCTTGAACTCCTCATAGATGACTTCATCCATCTTGGAGCCAGTGTTGACCAGCGCGGTGGCAAGAATGGTCAGGCTGCCGCCCTCTTCCACGTTACGGGCCGCACCAAAGAAACGCTTGGGCTTCTCAAGGGCGTGGGCGTCCACACCACCGGTCAGTACCTTGCCGGAGGACGGAATCACCGTGTTGTAGGCACGGGCCAGACGGGTGATGGAATCCAGCAGAATCACCACGTCTTTCTTGTGTTCGACCAAACGCTTGGCCTTTTCGATGACCATCTCGGCCACCTGCACATGACGGGCCGGGGGCTCATCGAAGGTGGAGGCGATCACTTCACCACGCACGGTGCGCTGCATCTCGGTTACTTCTTCCGGACGCTCGTCAATCAGCAGCACCATCACATGGCACTCTGGATTGTTACGGGTGATGGACTGGGCGATGCTTTGCATCAGCAGCGTCTTACCGGCTTTGGGCGGAGACACGATCAGGCCGCGCTGGCCCTTGCCGATGGGCGCTACCAGATCCAGAACCCGTGAGGACAGATCCTCGGTGCTACCATTACCGGCTTCAAGCATCAGACGCTCGTCCGGGAACAGCGGTGTCAGGTTCTCGAACAGGATCTTGTTTCGGGCGTTGTCCGGCTTGTCGAAGTTAATCTCGTTAACTTTCAGCAGGGCAAAGTAACGCTCGCCGTCTTTCGGCGGGCGTATCTTGCCGGCAACGGTGTCACCGGTCCGCAGGTTAAAACGGCGAATCTGGCTTGGCGACACGTAGATGTCGTCAGGACCGGCAAGGTATGAGGCGTCGGCGGAACGGAGGAAGCCGAAACCGTCCTGCAGAATTTCCAGTACGCCGTCACCATAAATGTCTTCGCCGCTTTTAGCATGCTTCTTCAGGATCGTGAAGATGACATCCTGCTTGCGCGAGCGAGCCAGGTTATCGAGGCCCATCTCTTGCGCAATATCGAGCAATTCGGGCATGGAGTTCTGCTTGAGTTCAGTAAGGTTCATAGGTTGTTAGATAGTCAGGAATGGAAGTAAACGAATATTGAAATGAAAGGGGTGCCCCTAAACGGATTGATCGGATATACGTTGAACTTGGTGCTGGCCAGATGGAGCAACCGGTGTAGATGGAGTCCGGAAAGGTACTGAAGCCAGAGACAGGAAGAACAACCGTTCGCCGGGCAAGAGCGATCATCAGCCACCTTGCGTACCAATGTCAAGTAATGTCGCGCACTTTTGAACCAATTTCTCTTTAAGGGGTCGCCCACAGCCTCCGCAAATGCCCCGTATCCCTCTGATGAATGTCTCCCCTTCCATTCATCATTCCCAATAGAGATACTGTTAGACAGACCTATAAAAACTTTGGAGAGCATCCATGAGTATCGACGCCACCGTCGAACTGAAACCCCTGAGTATCGCCCTGCTGACGGTGTCCGACAGCCGGGGTGAAGCAGAAGACTCATCAGGAAAGTTCCTGGAGAACAGCATCATTGAAGCGGGCCACCGACTGGTTGCCCGACGCATCCTGCCGGACGATGTCTATCTCATACGGGCGCTGATGTCCGGCTGGATCGCCGACCCGGAGATCAATGTGGTGATCATCACCGGCGGCACCGGCTTCCATGAGCGCGATAGTACGCCAGAAGCGGTCTCCCCATTGCTGGACAAGGCCATCGACGGCTTCGGTGAGGAGTTCCGCCGGCTTTCCGCCAGCGAGATTGGCTCTTCCACGATTCAGTCCCGAGCCTTTGGCGGATTGGCCAATCACACGGTGATTTTCTGCCTGCCCGGTTCAACAAGTGCCTGCCGCACCGGCTGGAACGGCATTCTCGTCAGTCAGTTGGACAGTCGCCACGGCCCCTGCAACTTCTCAGACCTGGCCCTCGGCAAACCGGACAAGCCTCTCAGCCGGATCGACCAGGTTATTGGCGAGCGCTCGGAGCGATAATCCATGGCAAGCTCTGACCTGACTCCCGTTGAAGAAGCCATTGACCATCTGGTTGCCCGGGCGCGCCCGATCACGCGCTCGCAAACCGTGGCACTGACAAACAGTCTGGACCGGGTTCTGGCCCGGGACTACACAGTTCCGGCGGATGTACCACCAGCGGATAACAGCGCCGTCGACGGTTACGCCGTGCGTGCCGGGGATCTTGCTGGCGGGGAACCACTACCGGTGTCCGGGCGCACAGCTGCTGGTGAAGAACGCCTGACCCTCAAGCCTGGAACGGCCGTGCGTCTTTTCACCGGTTCGGAAATCCCCTCAGGCGCGGACGCGGTCATCATGCAGGAACGGGTCAGCGTTTGCGGCGACGGTATCACCGTCAATGGGCCTGTCAGCGAAGGCCAGAATATCCGTCGCCGTGGCCAGGATCTGGCTCAGGGCGAGCTGGCATTGGCGGCGGGCACCAGGATCCGCCCCCAGGAAATGGGCCTGCTGGGCTCCATTGGTACGGCAGACGTTGCCGTGTACGCAAAACTGAAAGTCGCCGTTCTCACAACCGGTGACGAGTTGGTGGATCCCGGACAACCACTGGGGCCTGGACAGATCTATAACAGCAATCGCTACACCCTGCTGGGATTGCTGGCGAAAGCAGGCTGCGAGGTGGTGCTCTGTGAGGCCCTGAAGGACGCTCGGGAAGCGACCCGCAAGACTCTTGAGCGGGCCGCAGCCGAGGCCGACCTGATCATCACCAGCGGCGGCGTGTCGGTGGGCGAGGAAGACCATGTTCGGGCGGTGCTGGAGGAATCTGGCAACCTGTCCCTGTGGCGGCTTGCCAGCAAACCTGGCAAACCAATGGCCTTCGGTACGATTGGCGACACGCCGGTGCTGGGCCTGCCCGGCAACCCGGTGGCCGTGCTGGTCAGCTTTATGGTGATGGGCATGCCGTTTATTCGCGCCTGCCAGGGCCGAACGGGGGTTACTGGTGGCGGAGAACAGATCCCGGCCGGATTTTCGACGGAGAAGCCCTCAATTCGTCGACAATACGTCCGTGCCCGCAAGAGCATTGGCGATGACGGCCTTATGATCACGGCCTATCCCAACCAGAGCTCCGGCGTCCTGAGCTCTGCCTGCTGGGCTGACGGATTGGCTGTGGTACCTGAGAACACGACCATTAACCTCGGTGACCCTGTTACCTATTACTCGTTTGCGGAGCTGCTGGAATGACCATGGCTACGGATAATTCTATTACGGTGAAGTTCTTTGCCCGCCTGAGGGAGGAACTGGATACAAGCACGCTGACGGTTGAGGCCCAACCCGGGCTGACTGCCGGTCAACTGCTGCACAGCCTTGCTTCTAAAGGGGGAAACTGGGCCCAGCTGGACGGCGCGCAACCGGTGATGATTGCGGTCAATCAGGTAATGACCAAGCCTGACAGGGCGCTACAGCCCGGTGATGAAGTGGCCTTTTTTCCGCCAGTGACAGGAGGTTGATGTGATCCGCGTCCAGCAACAGGATTTTGACCCGGCTGAAGAGTACCGTGCCCTTCGGAACAGCGGTTCCGGCACCGGGGCCATCGCGACGTTTACCGGACTCGTTCGGGACAGTGGTGACCTGAGCGGTGTGACGGGGCTGTTTCTGGAGCACTATCCGGGGATGACGGAGCAGGTTATCGAGGGGCTGGTTCATGAAGCCTCACAACGCTGGGATGTGCGGGACGCGCGGATTATTCATCGGGTGGGATCGCTGGCATTGTCTGATCAGATTGTGTTTGTGGGGGTGTGCAGTGCCCATCGTGGTGATGCATTTGCGGCCTGTGAGTTCATCATGGATGCACTAAAGACGTCGGCGCCGTTCTGGAAGAAGGAGATCACGGGCGACACGGAGCACTGGGTTGAGCAGAAGGCTGCTGATTTGGATCGGACTCAGAGCTGGGACTAGCGCTCGACGCCGCATAGCAAGACGGCAAGCAATGACGAACACCCCTTCCGAAAAACGCTTTGAATACGTCCGTGTACGCTTGGGCTCCGCCATCCATGGCTCCGCACATTTTCGGAAGGGGTGTTCGTCATTACTCGCCTGATTGGTTGTTGGCCTGGCAATAAAAAACCGCCCGTGAGCGTTTGCTCAGGGGCGGTTTTTGGCCAACTCGCAGCAATCAGAGGTTGCTGTCGAGGAACGCAGCCAGCTGTGACTTGGACAGTGCGCCTACTTTGGTGGCGTCCACGTTGCCGTTCTTGAACAGCATCAGGGTGGGGATGCCGCGGATGTTGAATTTGGGCGGGGTCTGCTCGTTTTCGTCGATGTTCAGTTTGCAGACTTTCAGCTTGCCTTCGTACTCTTCAGCCATCTCTTCCAGGACTGGCGCGATCATCTTGCATGGGCCGCACCATTCTGCCCAGTAGTCGACCAGTACCGGTACGTCTGACTGCAGTACATCCTGCTCAAAAGAGGCATCTGTAACGTTTACAATATTTCCGCTCATTTCAGTTTCCCGATTCGTGCACCCACCAGCGGCTCTGGCCGCCTGAATGATGCTGTTGACTGTTCTGACAGTTGCCGCAAAAGGCTTGGGGCAACCGATTTCCTAAATTATTGTAAGCCTTACTTTACGCGATTGGTCAGGCGTATGTGAAGCGCTTCGTTCCACCCCGGCACTTCGGATTACCCTCATCCTGAGCAATACCGCCCCATTGCGTTACACCGCATATCGCTTATAGTAATCCCCAGGCATGGTGGTTAAACGTCCACTTTCGCCCTGATAACAATGGTTACATGAACGCTGCCGAGTTTCCGGCATGCAGTCTTTCAAGCTCCCTTCCCTCTATTTAGGGCCTGGCAGAAGGAATTCATTACACGTGACGGCCAACTCTTCCGCCACCCCGCCAGAACTGCTCGCTGCAATCGATATGGGCTCCAACAGTTTCCACATGGTGGTCGCCCGCCTGGTTCACGGTGAGATCCGCACCCTGGAGAAGATGGGGGAGAAGGTACAGCTCGGTGCCGGGCTGGACAGTCATAACCGTCTGACCGAAGACGCCCAGGAACGTGCCCTGGCCTGCCTTAGCCGTTTTGCCCAGAGGCTTCAGGGCATGCCACCGGAGGCGGTTCAGGTGGTGGGCACCAACGCGTTGCGGGTGGCGCGCAACGCCCATGAATTCATGACCCGGGCGGAAGAGGTGCTGGGATACCCGGTGGAGATCATTGCCGGCCGGGAGGAGGCCCGTCTGATTTACCTGGGCGTATCACACACCCTGTCGGATGACAGTGGCCGGCGACTGGTGATTGACATCGGGGGCGGTAGTACCGAGTTTATCATCGGGGAACGCTTCGAACCCCAGGAGCTCGAAAGTCTGCACATGGGCTGCGTGTCGTTCCGCAACCGATACTTTCCTGACGGCAAGATCACCCGCAAGCAAATGGATAAGGCCGTTACCCACGCCGAACAGGAACTGCTCAACATCCGTCAGCATTTCCGCAACAAGGGTTGGCAAAGCGCTGTAGGGTCATCCGGCTCAATCAAGGCGATTGCCAGCGTGTTGACCAGCCTCAGGATCACGGACGGCACCATCACCCTGGACGCGATGATGGAACTCAGGACCCGGCTGGTCGACATGGGCAAGGCTGAGAAACTCGGCGACCTGGGCGTCCGCGCCGATCGCCAAAGTATCTTCCCCGCGGGGTTTGCGATTTTGATGGGCGCGTTCCAGTCGCTGCGGATAACCGAAATGACGTTCGCTGATGGCGCCCTGAGGGAAGGCCTGCTGTACGACATCGCCGGCCGGATTCAGCACGAGGATGTAAGGGTACGAACAATTCAGGCCCTGCAGGAACGCTACCACGTAGACCAGGAACACGGCAGCGCGGTGGAACACACCGCCATCGCGGCCTGGAGACAGGTGGCGAGCACTTGGGAGCTGAACACAGCAGTTGATGAAGAAGTGCTGCGCTGGGCCTGCCGGCTGCATGAAATCGGCCTGACCATTTCACACAGCCAGTACCACAAGCACGGCGCCTACCTGTTGCGGTATTCCGACCTACCAGGCTTCAGTCAACAGTTTCAGCGCGATCTGGCAACCCTGGTTCGTGGGCACCGGCGCAAGTTCTCTTCCGCCATTTTCGACGGGCTGAACCCCGAAGACATTCCCCGTCTACGCTACCTGTGCGTGCTGGTTCGACTGGCAGTGCTATTGCAGCATCCGCGGAATCATGAGCAGCCGCCCGAATTCCGCCTGCACCCGTCCACCAATGGTCTGGCCGTGGAATTCACTGAAGGGTGGCTGGATGAACGCCCGCTAACCCTGGCCGATCTTGAAAACGAACGGGATTACCTGGCCAAACAGGATTTCACCCTGGAGGTGAAATTCTAGGGCGTTAGCTCTGCCTCAAGGCTCTCGACCGTTTCGCTGATTTCAAGCCATTCGGCTTCTACCTCTGCCAGACGACTCTTTGCTGCGGCCTGTTGACCCAAAAGCTCCTTTAGCTTCTGCTTACCCTGATCGGCATAGAGCTCCGGCTCTGAAAGGCTCTGCTCCAGTGTCACCAACGTGGACTGGAGCTGATCCATCTCTTTCTCCAGAGCCCCCTGTTGCTTGCGATAGGGGCTAAGTTTCTGGCGAATGGCCGCCTCCGCCCGCTTGCGGGCCTTGCGATCTTCGGCGTTCTCACCCGCACCACTATCCGCAGCCAATGCGTTACCGCCTGCGGCCTGGGCCTCACTACTTTCCCGGCGCGGAGCTTCGGTTTCGTCCTTGCGACGGTCCGCCAGCCAGCGCTCATAGTCTTCCAGGTCGCCTTCGTATTCCGTAACCCGACCCTCGTTCACCAGCCAGAAGTCATCAACCGTGTTACGCAGCAGGTGACGATCATGGGAAACCACCACAATCGCCCCCTCAAAGTTTTGCAGCGCCATGGTCAGGGCTTGACGCATCTCCAGGTCCAGGTGGTTGGTGGGCTCGTCCAGCAGCAACAGGTTGGGCTTTTGCCAGGCAATCACCGCCAGCGCCACACGGGCCTTTTCACCACCGGAGAATGAACGAATAGCACTCAAGGCCTCGTCGCCGTGGAAGTCAAAGCCTCCCAAAAAATTACGGACACTTTGCTCGGAGGCTTTCGGGGCCAGCCGCTGCAGGTGCAGGAACGGGCTTGCGTCCAGGTCCAGCGACTCCAACTGATGCTGGGCAAAATAACCGATCGCCACATGTTCTCCCGTGGTCCGCTCCCCCCGCAACAGGGTGCTTTGCCCCCGCAGGGCATCCATCAACGTGGACTTGCCCGCACCATTGGGGCCCAAGAGACCAATACGACTGCCCGGCAGCAGTGACAAGTTGATGCCTTCGAGTACAACGGCGTCGCCATAACCCGCCGCGCCGTTACGAATCGACATCAGCGGATTGGACACTTTATCGGCTACCGGAAACTCGAAACTGAACGGGGAATCCACATGGGCCGGAGCAATCTTTTCCATGCGCTCCAGCGCTTTGACCCGGCTCTGGGCCTGGCGGGCTTTGGTGGCTTTTGCTTTAAAACGATCGATGAAACGCTGGATCTCGGCAATTCTTGCCTGCTGGCGCTCATACCCGGCCTGCTGCTGGGCAATGCGCTCACTGCGCTGGGTCTCAAATGATGAGTAATTACCCGTATACAGGTCCAGCCGCCGCTGGTCGAAATGCACCAGGTGAGTCGCCACACGGTCCATGAAGTCCCGGTCGTGGGAAATGAACAGCAGGGTGCCCTCGTACCGCCGCAGCCAGTTCTCAAGCCAAAGACAGGCGTCCAGGTCCAGGTGGTTGGTGGGCTCGTCCAACAACAACAGGTCGGACGGGCGCATCAACGCCTGGGCCAGGTTGAGGCGTATCCGCCAGCCGCCGGAAAACGAAGACACTGGCCGATCAGCGTCGGCATCCGAAAACCCCAGACCTCTCAGCAACGCTTCCGCGCGGCGAGGCGCAGACCAGGCTTCATGGATGTCGAGCTCGCCATGAATACGGGCAATGCGGTGATCGTCACCCCGCTCTTCGGCGTCAGCCAACTCTGACTCCATGCGTCGCAGATCATAGTCGCCATCCAGCACAAAATCCCGGGCCGTGCGGGACGAGGCGGCCACTTCCTGAGCCATGTGAGCGATTCGGCACCCTCCGGGCAAAGACGCACTGCCCTGCTCCGGCGCCAGCTGCCCCAGCAATAACTGGAACAAACTGGACTTGCCAGCGCCATTGGCACCCACTATCGCTACCCGTTGGCCGGGCTGGATGGTCAGGTTGACGGCTTCTAGCAACCAGACGCCACCTCGTTGTAAACTGAGATCGGTTATCGTAAGCATAACGTAATGGTATCAAGGAACGTTTGATAAGGAACCGGCCTGGCCCCTATGGCGTGTAGCGGTAGCAAGATACCTGAGGATGCAGATCCGGAAAACCCATTGTGGCGGTTTGCCTGCCGTTTCTGGGAGTCCTCTGCAGCACGGGATGCGTGCCTCGGCCTGCAGGACCGAGGCTGGAGCGTTACCCGGATTCTCTGCGCAGCGTGGCTGGCCACCTCAGGCAACGTGCTTCCGGGCACTGAGAGCGCGCAGGTAACCGCATGGCGGCGCCAAGTCACGGAGCCGCTTCGATCAGCGAAGAAAACCATTACGAAGAATGACCCCGGCACTGCTATTGTAAGAGAGTGCATCGCCCGTAGCGAACTTGAAGCGGAACGGGTGGAGTTGGCCTTGGCCTATCAGGCTCTGGTTTCAAACAAACATACAGGCAGCGGTGAGGCAACAATGGCCAATCTGGCCCTCAGCAACTTGCTCGCCGCAGCACCAGAGAAGACAATGGATAACGAGACCGGCAGCTTGCTGGACATTTTGACCAGAGAACTGTCGACCCTCGTTGAAGGAGATAACAAGCCATGTTGATGAAATGGCTAATCCGGCTGGCGTTTCCCGCTCTCGGCGTCCTGGTGGCACTGATGTTTTTCGGCCTGAATGACCCCGCCGAAACCACCAGCAAACCCGCAAAGGCCGAAACCAACGCCGAAATTCCCGCGTTTGAGGGCCTGGTTCCCTCACCGGTTCCAACTGAAGGGCCCGACATCGTCTTCAAGTGGAAGGATAGCGACGGCAGCTGGCACTACGCTGACAAGCCACCTGCGCAAGGGCCCTGGAACGCACTGGCAATAGAGCGATCTGAAAGCAAGAGCGTACGCCCGCCCGTGTCCGACTCGGAAACCGATTGGCAATCGCCCTATCGCGCACCTTTTTCGCTCGGCCCTGACACTGCCAATAACGGTAGTTGAGATTACTCCCTTCCTTAACACATGTTCAGTGGCATCTGGCGACAGAACCCGTTACCTTTTGTGCGTTCCCGATCATTCAACGCAAGCTTAACTAAGGACGATGTAATGAGAAAAACCCTGATCGCACTGTCTGTGGCCGGTGTCATGGCAGGCTGTTCTTCTTCCCAGGAAGCGGTTCCGGAAGATCCGGCGCTGGAATCCACGGATGAGAAAGTCAGCTACGGCATGGGCCTGGTCATGGGCCAGAGAATGAGCAACGACCTGCCGAACCTTAAGATGGAGCAATTCCTCCAAGGCATTCAGCACGGCCACGACGGCGATGAAGAACAGACGCGAATGAGCCGTGAGGAAATCCAGGAAGCCCTGATGGCCTACCAGACTCAGCTCCAGGAGCAGGAGTCGGCCCAGGCGGAAGAACTGGCGAAGAAAAATCAGGAAGCCGGGGAACAGTTCCTCGCGGAGAACGCCAAACGCGACGGCGTCAAAACCACGGAATCCGGCCTGCAATATGAAATCCTGGAAGAAGGCGATGGTGAAAAGCCGACGGCCGAAGACCGCGTGCAGGTGCACTACACCGGCGAGTTGATCTCAGGCGAAGTGTTCGACAGCTCCCGCGAGCGCGGCGAGCCGGTCACCTTTGGACTGAACCAGGTCATACCGGGCTGGACCGAAGGACTGCAACTGATGTCTGAAGGCAGCAGGGCGAAACTCTACATTCCTTCGGAACTGGCTTATGGGCCTGGAGGAAACCAGCGGATCGGGCCCAACGAAACCCTGGTCTTCGACGTGGAACTTCTGGAAATCAATCCGGAATAAATAAGCCGCTTGGCAACAACGGCCACTCCCCCCATCTCCTTTTGGAATCGGGGGGAGGTTTCAAGCCTTCACCTCAAGCCGACGACATTACCTTGTCAGCATGAGCATTGTGCAGATGCTCAATCAGGAAATCTTCCATCTCAAACCGGCTTTCCAGAGTTTCACCGAGCTCTGATAGCTGCTGGAACAAATCGCGAACTTCGCTCTCCGTCAGCGACTGCCCGTTAAGGCGATCGTTGAAATTGAGTGCCGTTTCCGTGGTCTGCTCAATTTTCGGGTACAGCTTTGCCGCCAGCTCCAGTCCACCGTCGTTAAATTCACGGGCTTCCTGAACCAATTGCTCGTAAATTTCGAAGTGCCCTGCCGACACGTAATCCACCAGCACCTCACACAGCTTGATAAATTTCGTGCGCAGCGCCTCTGTCTGGGAATAGTCCGTCGTACCGGACAAATCGCAGTAGTGTACCAGCAGTTCCTGCCTTTCTTTCAGCCAGCGATCAATCAGCTCGCTGACGCCACCCCAACGCTCCCTGGCATTACGGCAATTATCCAACATGACGCCTATCTCCGGTTACCGCGTTCTGGTTTGATTTCTGTTGTATCGAAACTCAAGTTACCCCATGCCAGCGGTCGGTCGCAACCGTTTCATCCCTGTATCCATTCCGGCTTTCTTGGGGGCCGGAACAGCATCACCAGGCCGACAATCACCAGCAACAAGAAAAAGATGGCCGTCCAGCCAGGAATACTGAGCCCCAGGAAACGCCAGGTCACTTCGGCGCAATCGCCCGTGCCTTTCAGCGCCGTGGTCAACACCTCCATCCAGGGCAACACATCCAGCATGTAATCCACCGATGGCCCGCAGGCCGGCACCTGATCCGCCGGCAGGCTTTGAAGCCACAGTTGTCGGCCCGCCATCGCCAGGCCAGCACCGGCGCTGACAGACAACAATAACCCATAGACCCTTGCACCGAACCCATGGGGGCCATGGAGCGCTGCCAGGAGGCTGACGATGCCAGCGGCCATAAAACCGAATCGCTGCAGCCAACACAGAGGACAGGGCTCCAACCCCATAACGTGCTCCATGTAGAAGGCCACGCCAAGCAGCCCGGCGCACAGCAGGAATATCAGAAAGAAAACGGCTCTGGAGTTCAAAGGGGTACCTCGGGTTAACGTTCAGGTCAGTCTGTCGCCCGCCTTGGGCGGTAAAGCATCGGATGCTGCAACCGCGCATCGAGCCTGCTATTCTCCCAGCATCAGGTGGCGGCTGCGTGCGCCCAGCCACTTAACCTTAAACCAATACGAACTTCAAGCCTATGACACTTAAGCCAAAGTACCTTCTGCTGGCCCTGTTTTTTGCCTTTCCCCTGGCTCCAACCGCCTTTGCCCAAGAGGAAGAAGGGGGAGACGAGACACAGGAAGAGCAGGAAAAGGAACCAGCCATCACGGACTACATCGAAATGGATCCGCCCTTTGTCACCCACGTGGGGGACCCGGGCACCAAACTGACCTATCTCAAGGCAGCGGTTACCATCAGGGCGTCGAAGGAAACCACCCGTCCGGCGGTGGAGGCACACATGCCCAGGCTACGTCATGAGCTGGTGATGCTGTTCGGGGAGCAGACTGACGCGGAACAGCTGTCCTCGACAGAGGGACAGCAGTCGCTGCGTGAAGAGGCCACGAAGAGAATAAACACGGCCCTGGAAGAGCAACAGACCGGTGAGAGCATTACCGGTGTGCTGTTTACGGAGTTCGTTGTACAGAAGTAATACAACGGCCGGGTGAGCAGGCGGCAAGCACAGGTATCAGGCGATGCGGGAGAACAGGTCGTCGACCGGCCGCGCCTCATTGGTAACCTGTTCAGCGTCTTCCCATCCTGCTTCCCAGGCGGCAACAACAACTTCTCCGCGATAGGGACAGCGGCTGCGTTCCATGCCCATAGAGGCGGCCATATAGCCCTGGCGATAGGCTTTATTCAGGGACTCAACATCCCACCCTAACTTGATGTCTCTGGCCATACCGGTTCTCCCTTTACCTGTAGCCACCATCAGATGCTGTCACTCTGCTTACAGAAATTAACAGCGCTAACCGAAGCTGACAAACGTTAATTACGTTTCTGTGCGACAGGTCCGGGGAGAGTGTGACGCCCGACCGGGAGGGGCACTCCCGGTTCAGGATTGCAGGTATTGCTCCAGGAATTCTCCGAATGGCTGGTTTTCGGCTTGCTCCATTTCATCCTGCTCGGAAAGCGAATCAGCGGTCATTTTGTCAAACGCCGCCATCACATCCGGCGACAGCCCTTCCCCTCGCAGCGTTTGCTGGTGCTGCCTGGACATTTCCAGCCCCCATTCCCGATGACCCATGCCGGAAGCTTCCATGGCTTCAAGCACCTTCGCTGAAGGTAACTCACGCGGATCGTCGAGCTTGGCACGCTGGTCATCCAGCGCTCGCCGATAGGTGGAATCTCCGTTCAAGCTGTCCAACTGTTCTGCAAGGGGGGCAAGACGGTCCATCAGGGCAATGGCAGCGTCACCGACCCGGCCGCGTTCACCGGAGCGACAGATCGTCAGGTCCGGATTCCGGCCCCTAGCCACCACATCCTGGTAATTGTCATCCAGGCGATCGCATTCGTCATCGTCAATGCGGGGGCTGTCTGACAGCAGGCAATCCAGCAGGAACAGGTCAAGAAAATCGATCTGGCTTTCGTTAACGCCAACCGGGGAGAACGGATCCAGGTCCAGGCAACGCACCTCAATGTACTCCACGCCCCGTGACTCCAGGGCCTGTATCGGCTTTTCCCCACGCTCGGTGGTGCGCTTTGGCCGCACGGCGCTGTAGTACTCGTTCTCAATCTGCAGCACGCTGGTGTTGATCTGGATGAATTCGCCGTCGCGCCGGGTTCCCATCTTTTCGTAAGCTGGCCACGGGGTATGAATCGCCCTGAACAGAGTGTCGGTATAGGTCTTCAGTTCATTGAAACAGATATTCAGCGATGCCTGAGCGTTGTTGTGATAGCCCAGGTCGCCCATGCGCAGCGATGTGGCCTCGCGGCCATACCAGGTATCATCGCCGAACCTGCTCAGGTCATGACGTACACCCGCCACAAAGCTGGCATCCAGCGCCGGAGAAGCGCCGAACAGCAGCATCAGCATCCAGCTGCGACGACGGAAATTGCGGATCAGCCAGAAATACTGGTCCGACTTGAAGTCCTGCAGGCTTTGTTGGTTACCAAGGGCGTCCTGCCAAAGCCTCCAGAAACTGTCAGGCAGCGACAGGTTGTAGTGGGCGCCAGCAATGCTTTGCATCATGCGACCGTAACGCACGGCCAGCCCCTGGCGATACACATGCTTCAGGCGACCGATATTGGCAGTGCCATACTCGGCAATGGGAATGCTCGCGTCGCCGTCCAGCTCACACGGCATACTCGCGGCCCAGAACACCTCATCCCCAAGATTGCACTGAACGAAGCGATGGGTATCCCGGAGCGAATCGAGCATCCCTCGCGTGGTATCGAACACCGGGGTAATCAGCTCCAACAAAGCTTCGGAGTAATCCGTGGTGATACGGGGATGAGTCAGTGTGGAACCCAGCGAGCGGGGGTGCGGAGTCTGTGCGATAAAGCCGTTGCGATCGACCCGCAGGCCTTCTTTCTCAACGCCTTTTCGAAATCCGGCCCATTGGTTGGCCGTGAACTGCTGAAAAAGCTGATGGCGGGATTCACCCATGAATGACTCCTGCTTGAATGGCCGCCGGGAACACCGGCGGCCATTACGGTAGTGTGTAGCGGCGCGGGTTAACGGCCGTCTTTGCGGGCCGACGCCAGAGCCTGTGCCAGCGCTCCGGCCATGGCACCCTTTTGCCCGCTGTCTGCGCCCTTGTGGCGGTCATTTCTTGCGGAAGGTTTGCCACCTTTACTGCTGGAGCCGGCGCGGTTGTCGGATTTCTCCCCGGGCTGGTCATCCATACGCATGGAAAGCGCAATCCGCTTTCTCGGGATATCCACGTCCATCACTTTCACCTTGACGATATCCCCTGCCTTGACCACTTCCCTCGGATCTTTCACGAAGGTATTCGACAACGCAGAGATATGCACAAGGCCATCCTGATGGACGCCGATGTCCACGAACGCGCCGAAGTTGGTCACGTTGGTGACCGACCCTTCCAGCACCATGCCCGGCTTCAGGTCATTGAGGGTTTCCACTCCTTCCTCGAAGCTGGCAAAGCGGAACTCCGGCCGGGGGTCACGGCCCGGCTTTTCCAATTCCGTAATAATATCCTTTATGGTCGGCAGACCAAACTGTTCGGTGACATAGTCCTGCGGGTTCAACGAGCGCAGGAAATCGGCGTCGCCGACGATACCTTCAATCTTGCGATTGTTCTGGCGGGCAATAGCCTCAACCACACCATAGGCTTCCGGGTGCACCGACGAGCGGTCCAGCGGATTGTCGCCCCCCGCAATGCGAAGGAAACCGGCCGACTGCTCAAAGGTACGATCACCAAGGCGGGACACTTTAAGCAACTGCCTGCGATCACGGAACACGCCATTCTGGTTACGAAAATCGACGATGTTCTGGGCAATACTCTGGTTCAGGCCGGACACTCGTGCCAGCAGGGGGATGGATGCGGTGTTGAGATCCACACCAACACCGTTAACACAGTCCTCCACCACGGCATCCAGGCTGCGGGCCAGCTGCACCTGAGACACGTCGTGCTGGTACTGCCCCACACCGATGGACTTGGGTTCGATCTTCACCATTTCCGCCAATGGGTCCTGCAACCGGCGGGCGATGGAGACCGCCCCGCGAATGGTTACGTCCAGGTCCGGCAGTTCGCGGGAGGCGAATTCAGAGGCGGAATAGATCGAAGCACCGGATTCGCTGACCACAATCCGCGCCAGCTTCAGCTCCGGGTAACGCTTGCTCAGGTCCGCGACCAGCTTTTCGGTTTCGCGGGAGGCCGTACCGTTACCAATGGCCACCAGTTCAATGCGGTACTGCCGACACCAGCTCGCCAACTGTTCAATGGACTGGTCCCACTGGTTGCGGGGCGCGTGCGGGAAAATACCACCGTGCCCCACCACCTGGCCGGTGCCGTCGATGATGGCCACCTTCACACCGGTGCGCAGGCCGGGGTCCAGCCCCAGTGTGGCGCGGGGGCCCGCCGGCGCCAGTAACAGCAGATCCTTGAGGTTGGCGGCAAACACATTGATGGCCTCGGTTTCTGCCGCTTCCCGCACCTGGGCCATAAGGTCGGTTTCGATCTGGGTCGACAGCTTTACGCGCCAGGTCCAGCGCACCACTTCCGACAACCAGCGGTCGGCAGCACGGCCGTTGTCACGGATATGCCAGCGCGCGGCAATACGCTGTTCCGCCGGATGGGGCTGGCGACGGTCGTCTTCCGCATCGCCAACCACAATGGAGTAGGTAAGCACGCCTTCATTGCGCCCCCGGAGGATGGCAAGCGCACGATGGGATGGCACCTTTTTCAGCGGCTCGACATGGTCGAAGTAGTCGCGGAACTTGGCACCTTCATTTTCCTTGCCGTCCACCACGGTGACCTTGAGCTGCCCCTGCTGCCAGATAAAATCACGCAGCTCACCCAGGAGTTCCGCATCCTCGGCAAAGCGTTCCATCAGAATGTAGCGGGCACCATCAAGCGCGGCCTTGGTGTCGGTAACACCGGCCTCATCATTGACATAGCCTTCCGCTGTGCTCTCTGGCTCCAGCGTGGGGTCGTCATACAGGGCGTCGGCCAGGGGCTCCAGACCGGCTTCACGGGCAATCTGCGCTTTGGTTCGGCGCTTGGGCTTATACGGCAGGTAGAGGTCTTCCAGGCGATTCTTGGTGTCCGCCGAATCGATGCTGGCACGTAGTTCATCGGTCAGCTTGCCCTGCTCCTCAATGCTGTTGAGGATCGTGGAACGACGGTCTTCCAGCTCACGCAGATAACGCAGGCGGTCTTCCAGGGACCGTAACTGGCTGTCATCGAGCGAACCGGTGACTTCCTTGCGATAACGGGCAATAAAAGGAACGGTGGCGCCACCGTCCAGCATTTCAACGGTGGCATTCACCTGCTGTTCACGAACACCCAGTTCGTCAGCAATGCGCCTGATGATACTGTTCATGCAACCTCATCTGATGCTTACGAGTCAAAGCGCAAAGGTACAGCGGCTTATTGCTGCAGGCAAGCAGCGCGGCTACGGTTGTCCAGGAATTGCACAAGATCTGCCCATGGCATGGGGCGCGCGTAGTAGTAACCCTGAATTTCATCACAGTGTTGCTGGCGCAGGAATTCCAGTTGTCCTTCCGTCTCCACCCCTTCCGCCACCACGCTGATTTGCAGGCTGTGAGCCAGGCTGATAATGGCACGGATGATATGCTCGGCGTCGGCAGACTGCCCCAACTCCTGAACGAAAGACTTGTCGATTTTTACGAGGGATATAGGCAGGTGCTGAAGATTGCTGAGTGAGGAGAACCCGGTTCCGAAGTCATCCAGGGCAAAACTGATACCCAGTTGATTGAGCTCCCGCAGACATCGCTGGGCATATTCCGGGTCATGCATCATGGCGCTTTCCGTAAGCTCCAACTCCAACAGACTGGTGTCGATATTGGCATTGAAGATAATGCGGAAAATGGTTTCGGTCATCTTGCGATCATGGAACTGACGGAACGAAAGGTTCACGGCAAACACCAGCCCCGGGTGCCCGAGATCTGAACACTCCTGAAGACGCTTGCAGGCCTGCTCGATCACCCAGTAGCCGATAGGAACGATCAACCCGCTGCGCTCTGCCACTGGAATGAATTCGTCCGGCCCCACCAACCCCCTTTCCGGATGATTCCACCGGAGCAGGCACTCCACCCCCCGAACTTCTTCCGACGCGAGGTCGATACGCGGCTGATAATACACTTCCAGCTCATTGCCCCGCAGAGCGTTACGGAGATCCGCCTCCAGGCGCAGTTGGTATCCGGCCGTTATGTGCAACTGACGATCGTAAAACCGGTAACTGGTACCTGGGTCGCGCTTGGCTTCAAACATGGCTCGGTTGGCACGTCGCAGAAGGTTTTCCGGGCTGTCACCCGCTTCCGGGTAGGTGGCCACACCGAGGCTGGCGCTGACGACGACATTCTGGCCGTCAAGGCTGAATGGTTCACCCATCGCAGTCACGAGCTTGCGGATGATCTGGGTAATATCCAGGGAGTCTTCCACTTTCTCGACAATGATCGCAAACTCGTCGCCGCCAATGCGCATCAGCGAATCCACTCGCCGCAAATTCTGTCGCAGCCGTTCCGCCAGCTTCAGCATGATCTGGTCACTCTTCTGGTAACCGAAGGATTCATTGAAGCTGCGGAAATCATCCAGGTTGATGTGCAACAACGCCAGCCGCTGGCTGGCACGCTCGGCCCTCAGCAATGCCTGTTGCAGGCGATCGAAGAACAGGTCACGGTTGATAAAACCACTGGCCACTTCCCGGCCCAACTGGCCGTGAGCGGACTCCGAAAGCTGCTGCCGATACCAAAGACAGCGTACCGCGCGGCGCAGCCCCCACTCTTCCAATGACTGGCGACTCAGGTAGTCCGAAGCGCCATTGGCAAGCAGGTCAACAGCGCGCTCGGAGGCTGGCTCGGCACTCAGTGCCAGCACCGGTTTTTCGTTGCTGGACACGGACAGGTACTGCAGGAAAGCGTCTTCGGAACCGCCATGAAACACACAGTCCCAGAGGATAACGTCAAAATGGGTATTGCGAATCAGATCATCGCAGTCGATAAGATCCGGGCACCAGGTCAGGTCCGGTTCCATTTCACAATCACGTGACAGGAGCGCACCCAGCCAGAGAAAATCCGCATACTCCGGCGTCAGCACCAGCAGCCGTACATGGCTGGGATTGGGTTGTTTTACTGCCAGGGTCATTAAGAAGCGTCCCGTTCCTCGTGATCAAACATCTCCGTTCCCTCAAGAATAGCTGATAGATCGTCAAGGTACAGCATGTCTGCCTAGTGTAGAATGTTTGCTTCCCAGGTTATCTCGGAATTTCCCGGATTGGCGCAATTATTGTGAACAAGCTCAACCCCCGACAGAGTGAAGCCGTCCGCTACGCGGAGGGTCCTATGCTGGTACTGGCTGGTGCCGGCAGCGGTAAGACCAGCGTGATCACCCGCAAAGTGGCTTATCTGATCGAACACCTTGGCATTCCAGGGCGTCATATCGCCGCCGTGACCTTCACCAACAAGGCCGCGCGCGAAATGAAAGAACGTGTCGGACGCCTGGTGGATCGCAAACTGACCCGGGGATTGATTGTTTCCACCTTCCATAACCTCGGGCTGAACATGATCCGCGAGGAGCACGAGCACCTGGGCTATCACCCCGGTTTTTCGATCTTCGATGCGGAAGATGCCAAGGCCCTGCTGCAGGACCTGATGATGCGCGAGGCCAGCGCGGATGCCGGCGATGAACTGTCTGACGTGCAGATGACCATCTCGTCCTGGAAGAATGCCATGCGCAGCCCCCAGGACGCCTGGAGCCGGGCCGCTGATGAGCGGGAGCAGCGTATTGCCATCATTTACCGCCACTACAACGAATACCTGAAGGCCTATAACGCGGTGGATTTCGATGATCTGATCCTGCTGCCGGTACAGCTGTTCCGCGACAACCCCGAGGTGTTGCAGAAATGGCGGCGAAAGATCCGCTACATGCTGGTGGACGAATACCAGGACACCAACCTGTGCCAGTACGAACTGGTCAAGCTGTTGGTGGCAGAACGGGCCGCCTTTACCGTCGTTGGTGATGACGACCAGTCGATCTATGCCTGGCGCGGCGCCCGGCCTGAAAACCTTGCTCAGCTCAAGGAAGACTTCCCTAGCCTCAAAATCGTCAAACTGGAGCAGAACTACCGTTCCACGGTTCGCATCCTTCGTTGTGCCAACACGGTCATTGCCAATAATCCCCACGTGTTCGAGAAAGCCCTGTGGAGTGATCATACGGTCGGGGACGAGCTAAGAATCGTCCGCTGCCGCAGCGAAGACGCGGAAGCCGAACGGGTGGCTACGGAAATTCTCGACCAGAAACTCAAGAAAGGCCTGGCTTTCCGGGACTTCGCCGTTCTCTATCGGGGCAACCACCAGGCACGGCTGCTGGAAATGAAACTGCAGGCTTACCAGATCCCCTATCACATATCCGGTGGCCAGTCGTTTTTCTCCAAGAACGAGATCAAGGACGCCATGTCCTATCTGCGTCTGTTGGTGAACCCGGATGACGACGCGGCATTCCTGCGCGTCGTGAACGTGCCCCGCCGGGAGATCGGCCCCCGCACGCTGGAACAGCTCAGCCATTACGCCCGCTCCCGCAACGTCAGCCTGTTTCGTGCCCTGGGCGATATGGGGGCCGAAACCCACGTTACCGAGAAGGGGCTGGACCGTCTGCGGCGCTTCGCTCACTGGGTGGACAACACCTGCGAGCGCCTGCACAGCGAAGATCCGATTCCGGTGATCAAGCAGTTGTTCACCGATATCGAATATGAGGAATGGCTACACCTGCATTCCGGCTCGCCAAAACAGGCGGAACGGCGAATGGAGAACATCTGGTATCTGGTGGAGTCCATCCAGCGCATGCTGGACGACGGCAAGGGTACGGCCGACGAAATGGGCATTGAAGACGCCATCAGCCGGCTAATCCTGCGCGACATGATGGAGCAGCGCGAAGAAGAGGACGACAGCGACAAGGTCCAGCTACTGACCCTCCACGCCTCAAAAGGCCTGGAATTCCCCCACGTGTTCATCATGGGTCTGGAAGAGGAAATACTGCCCCACCGCTCCAGCATTGAGGAAGGCAATGTCGAGGAAGAACGGCGACTGATGTACGTGGGTATCACCCGAGCCCGGGAAACCCTGACCCTTACGTTTGCCGCCCAGCGAAAACAGTACGGCGAAAAGCTGGAAACTATTCCAAGCCGGTTTCTTGATGAGCTGCCCGAGGACGACCTGAGATGGGAAGGCACCGGCGACCTGGACGTGGAAGCCAACCAGCAAAAAGGTAAGGCCACCCTCAGTGCATTACTCGGCGACCTCGGAAGCTGAATTTCACGTTTTTTCACAATCCCTGCAACCTTATGACCTCCTGATCCGTAACAGCCTAGGGAGCTTTGCTTCCGGCAAACACAAAAACAAGATCAGGAGAACACCATGTCCCGTCGATTCAATCGATTATCAAGCGTCACCGGTTCGCTGATTCTGCTCATCGCAGGATCAGGCACCGCCAACGCGGGCCTTCTCGGCAGCCTGCTGGGCGGCTCATCCGAGGACTCAACGACCCAGACTGAGGAACCGGCAGCTCCTGACAGTTACAACAGCAAGGGCACGTTCAGTGAGCCCTTTGCGGAACCCACCATTATTGTGGATGGTGAAGCTGTCGAAACGGACGAAAAATGCATTACCCGGGCTGATGGCATGGATGAGTGCAAACCCGCGGCCGGCACCATGGCACTTCTCAAAGACGGTCGCCTGCTTTACCTGAACGCCCTGGAAGGCACTGAGAACGTTGAGTTATCCATTGTTGCGGAATTTGGCGAAGTGTCCGTCAACGATCAGACCCGCGTTCTGTCGCTGGATGAAAACGACAATCCATCCTGGATCAAACCCTCTCCCCTGGACGCCGGCGCCAACCCGGATGGCAACGACAGTGAAACACTGCTGAATGGCACCGAGCTGGATGGCCTGCTCGATACCGCCGACAACACCAGCGCCAACGACGGCGCCCTGTTCTGCTCCGACGTCATCGGCCTGGCCAACGGTGATGTGATGGCCGTTGGCGGCACCGACTACTATTCCGAGCCAGGCATTGATGGCCTGCCTCTTGGGGTGGCGGAACTGGAAGGCATCAAGAATTCGAGAATATTCGACGAGGAGACCAACACCTGGCGCCAAAGTGGCGATATGACCTACGGGCGCTGGTATCCATCACTCGTAACCATGGGCAACGGCAACGTCTTCGTCGCCAGTGGTGTCACCAAGCTGCTGAAGCCAGTGTACCCGGATGAGCCACTGAACAGCGGACGCAACGTGGTGCAAACGGAGACCTACGACCCCTGCGCCGGTGCCTGGACGCAGAATCCGTCCACCGCTGATCGCTCCTTACCGCTCTATCCACGCATGCATCTGCTGCCGAATGGACACATCTTCTACAACGCTGGTGGCCAGGCCTTCAACCCATTCGGCCAGGGTTACGATCAGGCATTGTGGAACATTGTCGCCAGTTTCAACCCGGATACCCAGCGCTGGAACGACATTGGCTATGCCGGCCTCCCACTAAGGCTGGATGAAGCCGGGCTGGGTCAGTTGAGCAGCACCCTGAACATCACCAACCTGTCGCTTGATCAGGTCGGCTCACTGCTTGGCGATGTTCTTGACTCGCCCACGGATTTGCTGACCAGCGCAGCTGATCTTGGGGTATCTGAAGAAGATCTGCGCATGGCGATCGCCGGTGGTATGCGGGGCTCCACGTCGTCCACCATGTTGCCGCTGAAACCAGACGCCAGCGGTAACTACAATGAAGTGGAACTGCTGACCGCGGGCGGCGTACCCAGTTATGCAGTACTGACGAACCCCGGCGGCTACCTGCCCACCGACCAGACCCGCATCGATACTGTCACCACCAACGGCGACGAAATCGGCTACGAGTCGCGTTTGGCCGGCCCACTGAATCAGCCTCGCTGGTACGGCACAAACGTTGTGATGCCCGACGGCACCGTGATGGTGTTCAGCGGCGGCAATCGTGACGGTGTGGTAGCGCCCGGCCTGGAAGGCCCGATCCGCACCGCCGAGCAGTTCAACCCGGAAACCGGAGAATGGACGGAAATGGCTACCGGCCACCGCGCCCGCACCTACCACAACACTGCGGTACTGATGGAGGACGGCCGCGTTATGGTTGCCGGCCACTCACCAATCAACACCGCTTACCTGACGTTCGTGGATCTTCAGGATTTCGGACTCGCACCCTATGACGGCCGTGATCCGAGTTTCGAAATCTACACTCCGCCCTACGCCATGCGGGACGACCGACCCAAAATCAGAAGTGCGCCCAGCAATCTGACCATTGGCGACCGATTCAACATCAAGGTCGACCAGGTGGATCAGATCGACAAGGCCTTACTGATTCGCCGTACAGTCATGACCCACGTCATTGACGGTGACCAGCGTGCCATTGAACTGGTCATGGAGCGGGGCCCTGGCAACAAGCTGACTCTGACCATGCCCGACAACCACAACGTGGTGCCCGCCGGCGAATACATGCTGTTCGTCAGCAAGGACACCCCAGATGGCCGCGTACCCTCGGTGTCCGCGCCGATCACCGTGGTGAATGAGAATCTCGCCTGCATGGCGCCCACGCAGGTGGCCAGCGATACCACCACCAGCGGTGGCATCATTGAGTCAACCCTCGAGCTGCTGTGACCGTCAGGAGGGTTGTTATGAAACACATCGAACAGATCGGAGCTCGCCTGGCGGCCCCGGTGTTATTCGGCCTGGTGTCCCTGTCAGCCTCCGGGCTGGCAGGGGCCCACGGTGCACTGGAGACAGAGGACGTTCCGGACGGCATCGTAAAGGCTCGAATAGCCCATCAACCCGACATTCCCGGACTCAGTGCAATCATTCTGGATGCACCGCGCCCGGGCATATTGCTTCGATATCAAGGTGAAGAACCTCTGACCGTATTGGGCACGGACGGGGAGGCGTTTATACGATTTACCCGAACCGAAGTCACCGTTAATACGGAGAGCCCCAGCTGGAAAGCGCTACCAAACCAGTCGGCGGAAACGAGCCAGACGTCCTGGGTGACAATGTCTCAATCCGGCGCTTTTGGCTGGCTGGACTCCCGGCTCAATGTTCTGCATGACAGCAACAGCGCAGATGGGCCCAAAACCTGGTCAATTGCAGTGACAACGCCCAAAAACGGCACTGAGCGAATCGAAGGGCAACTGACCTATATGCCCATTCACTAACGGGCGAACATTCCGCTAACCAATAAAAAGCCCCCGTAATATCGGGGGCTTTTTGATCTACCGTGGGCCGGAGTACAGTTGCTACTGGCTGGCCTCAACCATGTGCTCGACGGCGCTCTCGATTTCCTCATCAGAGCACCCGGAACAACCGCCCTTGGCCGGCATGGCATTGAAGCCGTTGATTGCGTGATTGACCAGTGTGTCCAGTCCTTTTTCAATACGGGGTGACCATGCGGCTGTGTCGCCCTTCTTGGGAGCGCCTGCCGCGCCAGTGCTGTGGCAAGCGGTACAGGCTGCATCGTAAACGTCACTTCCAGAACGAGGGCCCGAGCTTGCGCTTGCAGATGGAGCAGCTGCCTGCCCACAGTCCTCACCCTGGACGCACACTTCGCCAACCGGGGCAATGCGAGCACGAATTTCATCTTCAACATTGGCCATTACGGCACCTGCGGTCAGGCCGAAACCAAGCAATACGGCAGCCAGGACTCTCTTCATCATCACAATGCACCTCACAATTGGGCGTTATAATCGTTAGTGCACGCATTATAGCGACTGCGGCAGGCCAAAAAAACCAAACTGCAAAATGAACCCCCGATTTCAATCAATTTTCGTTGCCATTTCGTAAGTCAGAGCGCTCCGGAAGCACTTTCCGGGTACCATGCACCAAACAGATACCGAAGGTTCGAATGTATGCCTGATACCAACCAGCCACACCCCTGGCGAAAGCCATTACTGATCACCGAGTTTACCGCGGTAGCCATACTGCTGGCGTCCATGGGCTGGTTTTCCAGCCGCGCGGCAGAGGGTGCCGCACTGAGCCCTGTGTGGTTATTGATTCCCGCCGCCGCAAGTCTTGCGGTATTCATCAGTTTTATCGGGCTGATGTACCTGCGCTGGGTGGTCGCAGCAGCTGCTGAACGCAAACCCCGGCATAAAATCGTATTTTCCCTGCTGGTGATGACGCTGCTCGGAGTATGGGCTTACGGCGTCGCCAACACCTGGATCAGTGTTTCCAACGCATAAGGACTGGACCATGCCCATCGTTCGCCGCCCTGAACTTTTGAGGTTTACTGGCTTGCTGTTGTCTCTGAATCTGTTCCTTCCCGGAACGGCCACCGCGCAGGACGAGCCCCCCGGGAACCGGAATTTTGAGGGAGTGAAGCCGGAAGACTGTGCCCTGATCAAGGATGGCGTTCAGCGTCTCGCATGTTACGACGCCATCAATGACCCGGCCAGCGCTCGCAATGGTGCCTCTGATGAGAGCCTGGACGCCATCGACAAGTCGACGGAGGCGCTGCAGTACGAAGAGGCAGCGAATGCGGAAAACGGCGATGCAACACTGGGGCCCGCGGAAGAAAGCACGACAGGAGAGGACGGAGAAGATACCGGCGTGATGTCGGCGATCCTGAACCGTTATGTCGCCGCAGAGAAGGCTATTTTCTCGTTTTCCGGCAGTTTTGTTGGCCATCGGCCGATGTATATCCTGCCGTTCAGCTATATGAAGAATGCCAATCGTGAACCCACAAATCCGAGACTGGGCGCAACCGATTACGACTATGGCATCGACAACCAGGAAGCCAAGTACCAGATCAGTTTCAAGGTACCCTTGTTGACTGGCTGGCTGGATGACCGCACGACGCTCTGGTTCGGCTACACCCAGAAATCGTTTTGGCAGGTGTATAACACGGATGACTCAGCGCCATTCCGGGAAACCAATTATGAGCCGGAAGTCTTTGTACGCTATGAGACGAATTATGACCTGGGCCCTGGCAGGCTGAATGGTGTCACGCTGGGCTTTAATCATGAGTCCAATGGCCAGTCGGAACCCCGTTCCCGCAGTTGGAACCGGATCGTGGGGTCGGCAGCCTACAGCTATGATCGCTGGCTGTTCATCCTTCAGCCTTGGTATCGACTGCCGGAGGATGACAGCGAGGACGACAATGAGGATATTGAGCGCTATCTGGGCTATGCGAACTACATGGCGATCTACAAGTGGAGTGAGGATCGAACGCTGTCGATGAAGCTGATGAACAACTTGCGGTCAGACAACAAGACGTCGATTGAGTTGGGTTATAGCTTTCCGATGGGGGATACGATCAAGGGGTATGTCCATTATTACAATGGCTATGGTGAGAGTCTGATTGACTACAATGAGCGGATTCAGCGGATTGGCATCGGGATTATGTTGAACGACTGGCTTTGAGTGGTTCCCGGCTTTTGCCATTGGTGCAAGACAGTCCGTCATGATTCCCTCTCCCGAAACACGCTCCTTGCGGCACATCCATGTGACGCTTGGGCTTCGCCATCCATGGCTCCGCACAGTTTCGGGAGAGGGAATCATGCCGGCCTGCCTCAGAGTTCGGAGTTAGCCTTCCTCGTTTAGCCTTTGCATTTCTGCCAGCAGTTCTGCCGTTTTTTCCTTCATCAACGCAATATCCCCCCTCGATTCCACATTCAGGCGAACCACCGGTTCGGTGTTGGACATACGAAGGTTGAACCGCCAGTCGTCGAATTCGATGCTGGCACCGTCGACGTGGCTGACACTTTTGGCGCCCGGGCTGTACTTGGCCTCGATGGCGGCAATGACCTTGGAGGGATCATCGATCGTGCGGTTGATTTCGCCGCTGGCCGGATAGGCCTCGATTCTGGCGTCTATCAGGGAGGACAGCGTCTGGCCGGACTGGCACAGGCGTTCGGCGACGAGCAACCAGGGGATCATGCCGCTGTCGCAGTAGGCGAAGTCGCGGAAGTAGTGGTGGGCGCTCATTTCGCCGCCGTAGACGGCATCTTCGTCGCGCATGCGTTGTTTGATGAAGGCGTGCCCGGTTTTGCTTTCGATGGCTTCGCCGCCAACGGCGTTGACGAGGTCGATGGTGTTCCAGGTCAGTCTTGGGTCGTGGATGACTTTACCGCCGCCGGTTTTGCGGAGGAACTGGTCTGCCAGCAGGCCGACAATGTAATAGCCCTCGATGAAGCGGCCGTTTTCGTCGAAGAAGAAGCAGCGATCGTAGTCGCCGTCCCAGGCAATGCCCATGGCAGCGCCATACTCCACAACCGCATCCGCGGTGGCGGCGCGGTTTTCTTCCAGAATGGGGTTGGGAACACCGTTCGGGAAATGACCATCGGCCTGGTGGTGCACTTTGACGAAATCGAACGGCAGGTGTTGTTCCAGCTCGTCGACAATCAACCCCGCCCCGCCGTTACCAGCATTGACCACGATGGTTTTGGGCTTGAGCGATCCTGCCGCTATATAACCCAACAGGTGATCGATATAGGCGGTAACCACTTCCAGCGGCTCATATCGTCCCTGTTCCGGCGCATCACCGAAGGGCTCAGGCACCCGGTCCCGGATGTCATTCAGGCCGTTGTCGGAACTGATAGGGCGCGAGTCCGGCCCCACCATCTTCATGCCATTGTGATCACGCGGGTTGTGGCTGGCGGTGACCATGATGCCGCCGTCCATTTTGTAATGGCTGGTGGCGAAGTAGACCAGCTCGGTACCACACAGGCCGATGTCGAAAACGTCGGCACCGGCGGCCATAAGGCCGGAGCAGAGGGCGTCGGCGATTTCACGGCTGGACAGCCGGATGTCGTAGCCGACGATGACTCTTTTCGCCCCCGTCACTTCCACATAGGCGCGACCGATGCGTTCGGCCAGCTCTGGGTTAAGCTGGTCCGGCACTCGGCCACGAAGGTCATAGGCTTTAAAACAGGACAGATCCATTGTCACTGATGTTTACTCCGCGGCGGACGACTGAAGCTGGATGTAGTTCTGGATACCCATCTTGCCGATCATGTCGAGCTGGGTTTCGAGCCAATCGATGTGCTCTTCTTCGCTGTCGAGGATGCCACGGAACAGTTCACGACTGGTGTAGTCCTTCACCTGCTCACAATGAACAACCGCATCTTTCAGGTCCTGATGGGCGATCATTTCCAGTTTGAGGTCACAGGACAGCATTTCCTCGACGTTTTCACCGATCAGCAGCTTGTTTAGGTCCTGGAGGTTAGGTAGCCCTTCCAGAAACAGGATGCGTTCGATCAGCAGATCCGCATGCTTCATTTCGTCGATGGACTCTTCGTATTCCTTGTCCGCCAGTTTGGTGATACCCCAATCCTTGTACATGCGGGAATGGAGGAAGTACTGGTTGATGGCGGTCAGCTCGTTGGCGAGTACTTTATTCAGGAACTGGATGACTTTCTTGTCGCCTTTCATGACGGATCTCCTTTCGTGAGTGTGCGATCCTTACAAGGATAGTCTTTCACGCGGGGAGAAAAAATCACATTTAGGAATCAGGTGCAGGCAAGAACGGATTCCGCACTCTCCCTATCACTACCCTATCCGTCAGGCGGGCTGGGCTAGCATGTCAGCCATGGCCAGGTAATCGGGGGTGCGGCTTTCGCGGAGAATCTCCCGTGCTGTACAGGCACAACGACCGCATTGCGTGCCAACACCGAGCTCCTTGCCAAGCTGGCGCATGGAACTGACGCCATTGTCGGCGGCTTCACGGATTTCTCGGTCTGTTACACCATGGCAGAGGCATACGTACATAGGAGCATCTCACTAACGATAACAAAGCTAGTGATAATTATTGTCATTTGCATGCAGCTTTGCAAGCCCAAAGAGCGATTTTTGTGCAAATTCTTTTTAACCGCCCGCCTCACGGGTCAGGTTTCTGGCGCCATCGCGTGTAACGACCACATTATCCTCAATGCGAATACCGCCGCACCCTCGTAATTCATCGATCACTGAACGGTTAAAGTTCTTCCCCAGTGGCCCATCCAATACCGGGTCCAGCAATGAAGGAATGATATAAAGCCCCGGCTCTATGGTGACGACCATGCCTGCCTCCAGGGTCCGGGTCAGGCGTAGGAATGGGGCGTCTGACGGCGGTGGTTCTTTCTTGCCAGAGACGTCATGCACCTGAACTCCCAGGAAATGACCAATACCGTGCGGAAAGAACGCCCTGGTAACGCCCTGCTCCACCAGGGTTTCGTCATCCACCCCCTGAACCACTCCGGCGGCATTCAACAGTGCCGCAATGCCTTGGTGGGTCTTGCGATGGATCGCCACATACTCCACGCCGGGTGCAACCATCCCGCACAGCCGTTGCTGCAATTGTTCCAGCCCCTGAATCAACGCGGCAAAACGCCTTTCCCCTGCCCCGGGCGTGGTGCGGGTAATGTCGGAACAGTAACCGCGAAAACGGACACCGGCGTCGATCAGAAGGCTGCGGGGACGCGCAGGGGCTTCGGTGTCATAGTATTGGTAATGCAGGGTGCCGGCGTGTTCATTTACGCCGATAATACTGTGATACGGCGCTTGGGCTTCACGCTGCCCGGTCGCCTGCTGGTAGGCCAGGTTTATTTCAAACTCACTGCCTCCGTCCAGAAACGTCTTTCGGGCCGCCCGGTGGCCCTGCATGGCAATGTGGTTGGCACGAGCCAGGCAGGCTATTTCATACGGGGTCTTATGCACCCGGGTTTCGTCCAGAGCAGACAACAGGCCCTCCGGATTATGCTCCCCATCAACCCCGGACAACTGGGACGGGTCGCCCACAACGGCAAGCCTGCCATTGACGTTCATTACCGGCGCTTCCCGACGATCACTGGAACGCACCTCCATCGACTGCAGCCAGGGCTCGTCCGGCAATTCCGGAGTGGCATGCCAGAAGTCCACGGGGTGATAAAGACTGAGCAGCGGCTTATGCCCGGGCCGGATAAGTAACCAGCTGTGTTCCTGCCCGGTCAGCCCGGTCCAGTGCAGGAAGGGGCCATAGCCCTGAAAATGCCATGCCTGGTCGTCACCATAACGCACGGGTGCGGCGCCGGAACTGATCAGCAGACCGTCATAACCCTGCTCGGCGATGGCGTGCTCGTAACGCTGCTGAAGCGTGCGAATATGGTCCGTCTGCAGTGACAGTAACTCGGTGTCAGACATGCTTGTTTTCCAGTGTTTTCCAGAGGGTTAGCAGATCGTCGGAACGGGGCTCACGCAGGCGAATCAAGCGAATCTCCAATGGCACATCGCAACGTTTGTCCCCGGCCCGGGTAAGACTGCCGAAACGCTCGCTCTTTTCCGTCATTCGTTGTGGCAGCCACCCCATGCCAAAGCCCTGTTTTACCAGCGCCTTGATACCGGCCGATTGGGTATTTTCATTCAGTGGCAATAAGTTGGCTGGCAGCTTGCACCTGTTCAGGTGCCCCTCAATGGCAGACTGCAGGAACCCCCGGGAGTGATAGGCAATCAGCGGGACGGGCTGCTCCGGCGTGCCCGGCAGCGCAAATCGTGGTTGCCCGTTTTCATCGGCCACACTTACAGGCACCAGAAATTCCCTCGCCAGCGTCACCCATTCGTAGCGGTCCTCGCTCAGATGATCCTTCCAGGGCAGATCCTCATGCCAGTAGCACAGCACCAGATCACATTCGCCGCTATCCAGCGCATCCAGAAACTGCTCCCCCACCCAGTTGGTGGCCTTCAGGTTCAGTTGTAGCCGCTCGGCCAATCCCTCCTGCCGTGCCCACCCCTGATAAAAGTGGGAAAACAGCCCCTGGGTTGATCCCACACTGATCCGGGCAGACGCCTCGGACTCCATGTCGCTGATCCGGTCTTTGGTTTCACGAACGTCCCGCGTTACGCGCTCGCACAGCTCAACGAAAGCCTCCCCCGCCGGTGTCAGCGACAATGGCAGGGTCTGGCGGTTGATCAGTGTTGCCCCCATGGCTTCCTCGAGAAGCTTGATGCGGCGGCTGAACGTCGGCTGGCTCACATGCTGCAGTTCAGCGGCACGTGAGAAATGACGCGTTCGGGCCAGCGCCATGAAGTCTTCAAGCCAGCGTATTTCCATGGTGTTACCAGCGTCGGGAATGGTTGTCAGGCATCATAGCCCATCGTGGGGAACTGGCTATAGCCGCCCTTCCTCCACCGCATGACACGCAACCTGGGCGCCGCCATCCGTCGCTATCAACTGAGGTATTTCCTGCCGGCATCGGTCGTCGGCATACGGGCAGCGACCATGGAAGACGCAACCTGACGGCAACTGCACTGGTGTCGGAACCTCGCCCTGTAACCGGATATGGTTGGGCCGGTCGTCCTCCAGCTTTGGAATGGCCGACAGCAACGCCTGGGTATATGGATGCCTCGGGGTATTGAACAGCGTTCTGGTATCTGCCAACTCGCATACCCGGCCAAGGTACATGACCGCGACCCGGGTACCAAAATGCTCTACCACGGCCAGATCATGAGTAATAAAAAGATAGGTCAGGTTGCGGCTTTCCTGAGCTTCCATCAGCAGGTTGAGCACCTGCGCCTGAATGGAGACGTCCAGCGCCGAAATCGGTTCGTCCGCAACGATGAACTCGGGGTCCACCGCCAGCGCCCGGGCAATGGCAATGCGCTGGCGCTGACCGCCGGAAAATTCATGACCAAAACGGCTACCCCAGTCCGGGTCGATCCCCACCGACTCCATAACATCCTGCACCTTGTCACGGATCTGGGACTCCGAGGCATCCGGCTGATGAAAGCGAATTGGCTCTTCCAGGGTTTGCTGGATGGTCATCCTCGGGTTCAGCGAGGCGTAGGGGTTCTGGAATATCATCTGCATCTTGCGGCGGTACGGCAGCACCTCTTTACCGTCAAGATTGTCGATACGCTGGCCGTCGTAGTGGATCTCACCAGCGCTGGGAGACAACAACCCCATAACGGTACGGGCCACGGTCGATTTACCACAGCCGGACTCGCCCACAACACACAGCGCTTCGCCTTTCTGGACCTGCAGATCAACGCCATTGATCGCGTGCACGGCTTCCTGTTTGCGGTGGAAACGACCGCCTTTGAATGAGATCTGCTCCAGCAGGCCACCGGAAAGATCAAACTTCTTCTCCAGGCCGCGTATATCGACCAGCGTGGATGACCGGGAGGTCACGATTCCACCTCCTGCATGCGTTTCTCCTGCTCAATAAGGTTGCTGACTTCGTAACAGGCCACATCCACATTACCCGACCGAACATACTCCGGCATCCGACGCTTGCACTGATCAGTGGCGAAGGAACAGCGTGGGTGGAAGGGACAGCCTGTGGGCACATTCTTCAGGGACGGCATGGAACCCGGGATCTGGAACAGCCGCTCGCCGGGCTCACCCATCTGGGGCAGCGCGTTGATCAGCCCCTGGGTATAGGGATGCTGGGCATCATTGATGATTTCGCGAGTGGGCCCCTGCTCAATGATTCGGCCGGAATACATCACCAGCATGCGCTGGGTGACCTGAGACACCACGCCGAGATCGTGAGTGATCAGCATCAGCGCCACGTTGTCCTGCTCGCACAGCTCCAACAGCAACGCCATGATCTCAGCCTGAATCGTCACATCCAGGGCCGTCGTCGGCTCATCCGCGATGATGATCTCCGGGTCCAGCAGCAATGCGATGGCGATGATAACGCGTTGGCGCATGCCGCCAGACAGTTCATGGGGGTATTGATCCAGGCGCTTGTCCGGCGACGGAATCTGTACCTTCCGCAGCTTGTTCAGGGCGATATCCCGGGCCGCCCTGGTGCTGATCCGGCGATGCGCCTTGAGCGCTTCCACCATCTGGGTGCCAATGGTCAGAACCGGGTTCAGGGTCATCATCGGGTCCTGGAAAATCATGGCGATGCGGTTGCCGCGAATCTTGCGCAGTTCCCGCTCGCTCATGGCGGCCAGGTCCTTACCCTCGAACAGGATCTGGCCAGCGGCAATGTAACCGGGCCGGGCGATCAGGTTGAGAATGGAGAAAGCCGCTACGGATTTACCCGCGCCAGATTCCCCCACCAGCCCCAGGCGCTCGCCCTTGTCGAGGCTGAAACTGATGCCACGCAGAGCGGTAAGGTCCCCGCCACGGACAGCGAAGCGGGCCTCAAGATCTTTTACTTCCAGCAATGGCATGGCGTTACCCCTTGTACAGCCGTGGGTTCATGACATCCCGCAACCAGTCACCCAGCAGGTTGATGACCAATACGAGTACCACCAGCACCAGACCGGGGATCAGGGTGATCCACCAGGAACCACTCTGGATGTAGTCAAAACCGGATTTGATCAGCGAGCCCAGCGACGGCTGGGTTTCCGGCATGCCCAGGCCCAGGAACGACAATGCCGCCTCTGAAATGATCGCGTTGGCGATCTGTACCGTGGCAATGACGAAAATCGGTGACAGGGTATTGGGCAGGATGTGGCGGAACATGATCCGGCGGGTGCGAAACCCCATCACCTTGGCCGCATCCACGTATTCCTTTTTCTTCTCCGCCAGTACCGAGGCCCTCACTGTACGGGCAATCTGAGGCCACTCTGCCACACCAATGATGAAGATCAGCATGTAGATAGCGACTTCGCCGAACATCAGATTGCCAAAGCTGGCCTTGAACACGGCACCGACAATGATCGCGACCATCAGGGTAGAGAACGACAGCTGCACATCGGCAATCCGCATCAGGATGGAGTCGACCCGACCGCCCAGATAGCCCGCCAGCAGGCCGAACAGGATGCCCAGCGCCGCTTGCAGGACAACCGCGCCAAACCCGATCAGCAACGACACCCGGGTGCCATACAGAATGGTGGAGAGCAAATCCCTGCCCTGGGCGTCGGTGCCCAGCGGGAAGGCCGGATCGGAGCCATCCAGGCCGACCGGTGGCAGCTCGGAGTTCATGATGTTGATCTGGGCCAGGTCGTAGGGGTCGGCCGGCGCCAGCAAAGGCGCAAAGACGGCCGCCAGCACCATGGACAACAGCACGATAAAGCTGGCAATCGCCACCTTGTCGCGCTTGAAGCTGTACCAGAGGAAGGACTCGCGAAAGCGATCCCAGCGTGAAAGAGTCGCCGTCGTCATGCTTTCTTACCTGTCAGTTTTACGGTGGGATTCACCAGACCGTAGATCAGATCCACCACGGTATTGGTAATCACGAATATCAGGCCTACCACCATCAGGTACGCCACGATCAGGGGAATATCGCTGCGGGTGATGGCCTCCAGGAACATCAGCCCGACACCGGGCCACTGGAACACGGTTTCCGTAAGAATGGTGTAGGCCACCATGATGCCGATCTGCACACCGCCCACGGTAATCACCGGCAGCATGGTGTTCTTGAGCGCGTGCAGGAAATAGACCCGGGAAGAGCTCAGGCCCTTGGCGCGGGCGTACCGGATGTAGTCGCTCTGCAGCACTTCCATCATTTCCGCACGGATCAGGCGGATGAACAGCGGCAGCATGATGGACGCCAGCGATACCGACGGCAGAATCAGGTGCAGGAGGCCGCCCTGGGAGAAAAAGCCGGATTCCCAGGTGCCGAATAACGGCGTCAGGTCATCACCCCGACCGTAGGACGGCAATCCGCCTTCAGTGGATAGTGCGGCGTTCAGCCACTGCCCCCAGCCAGCATCCTGCGGGAACCAGTCGACGGTGATACCGATCGAGAAAATCTGAATCAGTACGATGGCGGTCAGGAACACCGGAATGGAAATCCCGACGGTACTGACCCCCATGAAGAATTTGGACAGCCATGCCTGAGGGCGAATCGCGGCGAACACCCCGATGGGCACCGAGAACACAATAATAATCAGGCTGGCGCCGATCACCAGCTCGAGGGTGGCCGGCAGGTGCTCGAGGATTACGTCCATGGTGGGCTTTCCGTAAAAATAGGAAATACCCAGGTCACCCTGCAGGGCGTTACCGGCAAACCGGACGTATTGCACAACCAATGGGTCATTCAGTCCCATTTCCTCACGGATCGCTTCCCGCTCATCCTGCGAGACGGACATGCCCACCATCTGTTGAAGCGGGTCGCCCAGGCCATCCTGAATGGCGAAAGCAATCACACTGATCACGAACATGACCAGTACGGCCTGGGAAATTCGCTGAACCAAAAACGCTAACATGAAAAATTCCGGGTCAAGCTGCAAACAAAAGGCCGGCTCCAGGCTGATCCGAAGCCGGCCCGCCCATAAAGGCTGTTACTCCACGACCAGGTCGCCCAAGTACGGGAAGTTCATCACGTTGAGGATCGGTTCGATCTTCACGTTCTTCTTGCTGGCCCAGGCCAGATCCTGCCAGTGCAGGGGAACGAACGCTGCGTCGTCATACAGGCGCTGCTCCACCTCTTTCAGCATGGCGGTGCGCTTGTCCAGATCCGTCTCGACGTTGGCCTTATTGACCAGCTCATCGATCTCCGGGTTGCAGTAGTTACCGGCGTTGTACTGGCCCGAACCGCTGTCCGCATCCGGGCAGAAGGTCAGGAACTCGTAGAAGTTGGCGGAGTCCTCGGTGTCTGCGTGCCAGCCTATCATCATCATGTCGGCGGCGCGGGCGTCATACTCCGGCCAGTATTGGGCTTTCGGCAGCGTTTTCAGATCCACCTTGATGTTGATACGCGCCAGCATGGCGGCAACCGCCTGGGCGATCTTGTCGTCATTCACGTAACGGTTATTGGGCGCCATCATGGAGATGGTGAAACCGTCTTCATAACCGGCTTCTTTCATCAACTGCTGGGCTTTTTCGACGTCAAACCGCGTTGCCAGGGATTCGTTGTGGCCCTGGTAACCTTCCGGCGACATCTGAGCGGCCGGGGTAGCGAAGCCCTTCATGATCTTGGCGGCAATGCCTTCCTGGTTGATGGCATAGGCAATGGCCTCGCGCACTTTCGGGTTCTTGAACGCTTCAACCCGGTCCTGGTTCATGTGGAACAGGATGATGCGGGTACCGCTCATGGTCACCAGATCGGCGTTCTTGTCACGGCGAATACGCTCCAGATCGGTCGGCGGCACCGGTGCAATGAAATCCACACCGCCAGACAGCAGCGCGGAGACACGGGTGTTGTTTTCCTTGATCGGAGTCAGCACGATCTTGCCGACGTTACCCGGTGACTCGGTATCCCAGTAATCGTCGAAGCGCTCAAACTCGACACGCACGCCCTGCTGACGACCGGTAATGACATAAGGGCCTGTGCCGGACAGATTCTCGGAAGCAAAAGAATTGCCGTGCTTGGTGATGGCGCTCTTGTCTTTCCCGCTTTCGGTCTTACCGGTGTAAAACTCGCTGTCCAGCGGGAAGATGTAAGTCGCGGTGTTCAGCAGCAGCGGGTATGGCTCGTTGGTCACCAGCTCAAAGGTGTAGTCATCAATCACCTTGAGTTCGCTGAACGGTTTGAAGATGGCTTTATAGTCCTGGCTCTGCTTCAGGCGATTAAAGGTGAACTTGACGTCTTTGGCGGTCAGCTCGTTGCCAGAGTGAAAATTCACACCTTCACGCAACTCGAAGCGCATGGTGTTCTCGTCAATACGCTCCCAGCTTTTTGCCAGACGCGGCTCGAAGCCGAGATCCTTGGTCCAGCGGATCAGGGGATCAAAGGTCATGTGGCTTAGCTGCAACATGCCGCCGGAGAGCTGTTCGTGAATGTCCAGGCTTACAGGGTCGGCGTCGTACGCCATTTTCAGTTCCTTGTTCGCCTCGGCAGACATCGCCATCGGGGCTGTTGCCAGGGCCATGAAACCAACAAAAGCAGTCAGTAGTGTTTTCATCGCGTTTTCCGTCGCTGTTTTAAGAATTTTTGCGGCACATCGGCGCAACTTCACGCCAGATGTCTGCGCTAAAAACTAGTCGTGGAAAACCCGAACAGCAATCGAAATTGCGACTTGGCGTTATTCGTGAAGTGAATGCCCCTGTTTGGGGCGCTTACCAAAGGCGAAACGCCAGCGGCAGAATCAATGCGGTGAACACCCCTGTAAGCCCCATTCCCAGGGAGGCAAAGGCACCGGCTGTGCGACTGATCTCGAACGCTCGCGCCGTTCCCACCGCATGGCCGTTCAGCCCGAGCGCAAAACCCAGAATGCGGTCGTCGGTGATCGACAGCGCCCTGGAAAGCAGGTCGACAAAGAGCGTTGCGACAACACCGGTCACCAGAAGCCCGCCCATCATCAGCGGCACCGAACCGCCCAGTTGTTCGGTAATACCAATGGCAATGGGCGCGGTCACCGACTTCGGCGCCAGGGACGCCAGCACCAGAGGTGTCGCCCCGAGAGCCCAGGCGATCACGACCGCATACACGGCCGCCAGGGAGGCTGCTATTGGCAGGGTGCACAGAATCGGACGCCACAACGCCCGCACGTGGTGCATCTGCTGGTACAACGGTATACCGAGCGCGACGGTGGCTGGCCCGAGCAACAGCATCAGCCACTGGGCTCCCTGCTGATAACGGGTGTAATCCAGTGACAGTAGCGCGATGGTGGCCGACAACAGGAAGGCCGAAAGCACCACCGGTGGCAACCAAAGCGGTCGCCCCATCCTCCGGAAAAGCCAGTTGCCCGCGAAGAACGCGCCCAGGGTTAACCCAATCGCCAGTATCGGGCTCGCAGACAGGGTATTGGGAAGTGCGAGAAAACGCTCCAGGAGATCAGTCATCCGACGCTCTCCGCTGCCCTGCCTTGACCAGAGACGCCATCAGCAGCAGCGTGGTCAGCACACTCAAAAAGGTGCCCACCAAGAGCGCCCCCGCCACCGCCAGCCACTGGCCGCTGAACTGATCAGCAGAGAAGAACACACCCACCACGCCCGGCATGATCAGCAGCACCAGCACCGAAATCAGTCCCTGGCTCGCCGTGGCCAAGTCATCACTGACACTGCCCTTAAGCATCAGCGTGATTGTCATCAGAATCATGCCCAGCACACCGCCGCTGACCGGAATCAGGAAAACCAGTCGCAAGGCTTCGCCAAGCATGAAACATAAAACCAGAGTCAGGAAACCCCGCAACATCGACATATTGTCATGCTCATCAAGTAACGAATTGCTCTACACTAGCCCATACCCAAAGTTTGACACCAGTTCGGATACCCCATGGCGCTCAAGGCAACCATCTTTAAAGCAACACTGAACATCGCGGATATGGACCGGCACTATTACGGTGACCACCACCTCACCATCGCCCGCCACCCGTCAGAGACCGACGAGCGCATGATGATACGCCTGCTGGCTTTCATACTGAACGCCAGCGAGAGCCTGGAATTCACCAAAGGGATCAGCACGGACGACGAGCCGGATCTGTGGCAAAAAAGCCTGAGCGACGAGATCGAACTGTGGATCGAGCTCGGCCTGCCCGACGAGAGCCGCCTGCGCAAGGCCTGCAACCGGGCGGGTCAGGTTATCCTGTACACCTACGGTGGCCGCGCCGTGCCACTTTGGTGGGAGAAACACCAGGGCAAACTGACTCGCTTCGACAACCTCACCATCATCGACCTGCCGACAGACGACACCGAGTCTCTGGCTGCCCTGGCTGAGCGCGGCATGAACCTGCAATGCACCGTCCAGGACGGCACCGTCAATATTGGCAATGACGACACGCTCGTCAGTGTGAAACCCCTGCCGCTCTACCCTGAGTAAAAAATCCCCCGCCGGGGTCTACCAGAACGATCCAGTTTACGTTAAGGTAAACTTTAGCCGATATTGACCCGGGCCGCACCAGGTTCCGTCAGTTTGGCTATACTCAAAGCAAGCATCGACACCCTCACAAGGGGTGTTTTGTTCCTCAGGCCACTACCCCAGGAAGAGGATTATGACAACAACAAAATCCAAAGTTGTTTATAACCCGGTTTTTACCGACGGTGCGGAGTTCCGAATTCCCACCTTCAAGTTACTCAAGCAGGACGGCTCGCTCTACAAAGGCGCCAAGGCTCCTGAGCTCGACAAAGACAAAGCCCTGCGCATCTACCGGGCGATGGTCACCACCCGGATTCTCGACGAACGCATGCTCGCGGCCCAACGGCAGGGGCGCCTGAGCTTTTACATGCAGTGCACCGGCGAGGAAGCCGCGGTTATTGGCAGTACCGCCGCACTGGATGACGCCGACATGATCATGGCTCAGTACCGTGAACAGGGCTCTCTGACCTATCGCGGTTTTTCTATTGATGAGTTCATGAACCAGCTGTTCGGCAACGAACTGGACTATGGCAAAGGTCGCCAGATGCCAGTTCATTACGGTTCCCGCAAGCTGAACTACATGACCATTTCCTCGCCACTGGCCACGCAAATCCCTCAGGCCACGGGCTACGCCTACGGTCAGAAACTGGCGGGCGAAGGCCACTGCACCATCACCTACTTTGGCGAAGGCGCCGCTTCGGAAGGAGACTTCCACGCTGCCCTGAACATGGCCGCCGTCCACCGCGTTCCGGTTATTTTCCTGTGCCGGAACAACGGCTACGCCATTTCCACCCCCGCCGCCGAGCAGTTCGCCGCTGACGGCGTGGCACCCAGGGCCTACGGCTATAAGATGGACGTGATCCGTGTTGACGGCAACGACATCCTCGCCGTGCATGAGGCCACCAAGGAAGCCCGCAAGCTGGCGGTGGAGCACAACCGGCCGGTGCTAATTGAAACCATGACCTACCGCCTGGCGGCACACTCATCCTCGGACGACCCCTCCGGCTATCGCAGCAAGGACGAGGAAGCGGTATGGCGCGAGAAAGACCCTATCCTGCGCATGCGTCTCTGGCTCGAACGCAAGAAGTGGTGGAGTGAGGACGATGAGAAACAGCTGCAGGAAAACATGCGCCGGGAAGTGCTCGAAACCATGAAACGGGCACAGAAGCGGCCGCCACCCGCGCTCGACACCCTGGTGAGCGACGTCTACGACGAGGTACCGCCGGGGCTGGCCGAGCAATTCGACAAACTCAAGGCGCACATCCGCCGGCATCCGGACGAATATCCGAAAACCGCAGAACAAGCAAAGGGAGGTGCGTGAGATGACCCAGATGAATATGCTCCAGGCCATCAACAACGCCCTCGACACTGCCATGGCCGCCAACGAGCGGGTGCTGTGTTTCGGTGAAGACGTGGGCATTTTCGGTGGTGTATTCCGCGCCACCAGCAACCTGCAACAGAAATACGGCAAGGACCGCTGTTTCAACACGCCGCTGGTCGAGCAGGGTATCGTCGGTTTTGCCAACGGCCTGGCCGCACAGGGTTCCGTGCCCGTGGCCGAGATTCAGTTTGCCGATTACATTTTCCCGGCCTTCGACCAGATCGTGAACGAGTCGGCCAAGTTCCGTTATCGCTCGGGCAGCCTGTTCGACGTGGGCGGGCTAACGATTCGTGCGCCCTACGGCGGCGGCATCGCCGGCGGGCTTTACCACTCACAGTCGCCGGAAGCCTACTTTGCCCACACACCGGGCCTGAAAATCGTGGTGCCCCGCAACCCGCATCAGGCCAAAGGTCTGCTACTGGGCGCCATCCACGACCCCAACCCAACCCTGTTCTTTGAACCCAAGCGTCTCTATCGCGCCTCCGTCGGGGAAGTGCCCGACGAAGACTACCGGCTACCGCTGGGCGAAGCCGAAGTGATCAAGGAAGGCACCGATATCACCGTATTGGGCTGGGGTGCGCAGATGGAAGTGATTGAGCACGCCGTCGAACGGGCGGAGAAAGAAGGCATTTCCTGTGAAGTCATCGACCTGAGAACCATCCTGCCCTGGGATGTGGAAACCGTGGCCAAGTCGGTACTCAAGACCGGGCGCCTGGTGGTCACCCACGAAGCGCCACTGACCGGTGGTTTTGCCGGTGAAATCGCGGCGACCATACAGGAGCGCTGCTTCCTGTACCTGGAATCCCCGATCGCTCGCGTGACCGGGATGGACACCCCCTTCCCACTGGTGCTGGAAAAAGAGCACCTGCCCAATCACCTGAAGGTCTACGAGGCCATCAGGTCGAGCGTGGATTTCTAGGTTGATATCAGGACAGGAGAGCAATCATGAGTGATTTTATACTGCCCGATATCGGCGAAGGTATCGTGGAGTGCGAACTGGTCAAGTGGCTGGTCAGCGAAGGCGACATCATCGAAGAAGACCAGCCGGTGGCCGAAGTCATGACCGACAAGGCGCTGGTGGAGATCCCGGCGCCCTATAAAGGCAAGGTGACGCGCCTCTATCACAAGGAAGGGGACATCGCGAAAGTGCACGCCCCGTTGTTTGAACTGGTGGAGGAAGGCGGCGACAGCCAGCAAGATTCAACGCCTGAGCCCAAAGCCCCGGAAACGGCCAGCGAAACGCCGGCAACCCAGGCACAAGCAAGCTCCGGCGAAGCCGATGGCGATGACCCAACGGAGGACTTCATCCTTCCCGACATCGGCGAAGGCATCGTCGAATGCGAAGTGGTGGAATGGCGCGTGGCCGAGGGCGACGAGATCGAAGAAGATCAGCCGGTGGTGGACGTCATGACCGACAAGGCCATGGTCGAGATCACCGCCCCCAAGGCCGGCCGTGTCACGAAGCTTTACCATAAGCAGCAGGAAATGGCGCGGGTGCATTCACCGCTGTTTGAGTTCGTTCCCCGTGAGCGTGACGAGACGGCTCAGGCCCAGAAAACGCCACACGCAGCCCCGGAAGCAGAATCGAAACCAACGCCGACCACCGCGCAACCCGTCGTATCCCGCAACCAACCGCGGACACCGGCCAGCCCGGCTGTACGCCGCATTGTTCGCGAACACGACCTGGACCTGGCGGACATCACAGGTTCCGGCAAGGATGGCCGGGTACTGAAGGCCGATGTACTGGCTCATCTCGACAAACCCGCCACAACCTCACCGGCACAGGACAGCTCCGGCGAATCGCAACCGGCAAGCTCAGGCGGTGAGCGCCGCCGGCCATCCCGGGAACAGGAAGTGCGCGTTGAGCCCATCCGCGGCATGAAAGCCGCCATGGCTCGCAGCATGGTTACCTCGGCGACCACCATTCCCCACTTCATCTACAGTGAGGACATCGATGTCACCGACCTGCTCAAACTACGGGAACAGCTGAAACCAGAAGCCGAAGCCAGCGGATCAAGGCTGACTCTGATGCCCTTCTTCATGAAGGCCATGGCCCTGGCGGTGCAGGAGTACCCGGTACTCAACAGCCGCCTCAACGACGACGTCACCGAGATCCACTACCAGCCGCAGTGCAATATCGGCATGGCCGTGGACGGCAAGGCCGGGCTGATGGTTCCCAACATCAAGGGTGTGGAAGACCTTACCCTGCTGGGCATTGCCGACGAGGTAGCTCGCCTGACCGAGGCTGCCCGCTCGGGCCGTGTCAGCCAGGAGGATCTCAAGGGTGGCACCATCACCATTTCCAATATTGGCGCTTTGGGTGGCACCTACGCAGCCCCGATCATCAACCCACCGGAAGTGGCGATTGTGGCCCTTGGCCGTACCCAGAAACTGCCGCGCTTTGACAGCTATGGCCAAGTGGTCGAGCGGTCCATCATGACCGTGAGCTGGGCAGGCGATCATCGCATCATCGATGGCGGCACCATTGCGCGCTTCTGCAATCGCTGGAAAGGCTACCTGGAATCGCCGCAGTCGATGCTGCTGCATCTGGGCTGACGGAGCATCATGGCGCAGAAGACGCAACTGCAGCAGTTCTACATCCCAGAAGAGCAGTCGATCTATCTGCTCAGCCATGACGATGCCAAGAAGCTCAAGGACTGGGTGGCGCTCTGCGCCGCCCAGCTCCGCCAACTGGGTTACCAGGACATCGAACTGATCGGCAAAGGCGCCTACGGCTTCGTATTCGCCGGCCGCCTGCCACACCAGGACAGCTCCGGCCCCGAACACGTCTTCAAATTCACCCGCATCAACCTTCCCCAACACCTGCAGGACCGACTGGAGGATGAAGCCTATATCCTCGAGCAGGTCCGGCATCCGAGGGTGCCTCGCCTGGTTGCCTATCAACGGGCCCACAACCAACCCATCCTGGTGATGGAACGCGCGGCAGGCCTGAACCTGGAAGAGGTGTCCCTGCGGGAGGGCCGACTGAAGCCCCGGCTGGTCATGCGGATTGCCGACCAGATTGCGGATATCCTGCGCAACCTGCGCCGCGAGAATGGCCCCTCGGGGCGCCCCATCGTGCACGGTGACATCAAACCCTCGAACCTGGTGTTTGACGCCAGCACCGAGAACATTGCCCTGATCGACTGGGGCTCGTCGGTGTTCGCCCAGCTGGACGCTAACCAGCAGTTCCTCACCACCAACGTGATGGAATTGATGTCCGATAACCTGCAACAGACCAACGCCCGGCTGGGGGATGTCTACTTCATCGGTGAGGAACAACTGAACGGTGGGCTGTCTTCCCCTCGCTTTGATGAACAGGGCGCTGCGGGCACACTGTATGCGCTGGCATCCGGCCAGTCTTGCCGGTTCGGGCACCAGGCCATTCCCGCCGCGTCCCTAGGGCTGCCCATGGAATTCGCCCGCATGCTCGACGGCATGCTATCCCCGGACCCACAAATGCGCAGAAAAGCCGGTGACCACTACCTGAACGAAATGCCGCGAATGGCACGCACGGTGATGATCGACCTCAAGGAACCACCGCTGGCCCCCATGGTCCCGGTGTGGACCCGGCCCTCAGACCACGAAATCGACACCGTCGTCTACAGCTCCCGGAAATCTTTCCTCCGCCAGGAAGGCGCGCCGGAAACCCTAAATGATGTGAACGATGTGCAGCTGGACCGCTACTATAAAAATTTCATGCAAGGCATGGGAGAAACCGAAAAAGCCTTCCTGGCCGCCGTCAGCCGGCTGGGGCGCTACCCTGTCGAAGGCGGCCTGGCCGTGCGCTGGGAAACCGATGGCGTGTATATCGACACCTCCCTGAACCTGCATGACCCGACACTGAAAACCGCGTTCATCCGCGCCGTCAACAACATGGTCTACCTGGCCCAGGCCATTTACCGCCAGGGAATTTTCAAGAGCTGCCTGTTCAACGCCCGTAACACCCTGCACATCGACCGTGCCGAACCCGACCAGCCTTTCACGCCCGAGCGCGGCATGCAGCTGAAATACGAAGTCAGCGCCGCGCCGGAAGTGGAAGACGAATCCCGGGTGCACTCCTACTTTGAAGACGGCCCCGACCCGGAAGAATTCCTGGTACTACCGCAAACCATCATCACCGCGCTGGAATCTCTCAACGACATCCATCACACCGGCATGATCATCTTCGAAGCCCTGCCCCGCCACCTCAAGATCCACAGCCACTACCGCCTGCTGGACCCGGACCGGGAGAGTGAATTCAGCCGCCTTCTGGGCGAGATACTGTCCGCTGTGAATCAAATCACTGGCTTGGGTGTCTCGGGCTTTATGAAAATGCCCTACAAGGACACCCGCTTCTTCCCTCATATCGAACGTCTGCCGGAGCGTTACTACCCCAAAAATCCAAGGGCGAAGAGCGGTTAATCGAAAGCTTGCCGCTGCATATATCAATACCAACAGGACTGGACAGAGCCCCCCATCACACGTAAGATTGCGCACTCGAAATTGACGCCAAAGCGTTGGATTTCATCCGCCCGTAGCTTTTATGCTGGGAGCGAAGCGAGACAGTACAGCTGAGTCATGCGAAGCATGGCCTCTCAACCTCTCGAACAAAGTTTAATCCGCCCGTAGCTCAGCTGGATAGAGCGTTGCCCTCCGGAGGCAAAGGTCTCAGGTTCGAATCCTGACGGGCGGGCCATTTTCATGAAAAATCAGTAAGTTACACCTCCCGCCTTTAATCATCTTCAAGATTCAAATTTACTCCCTTTCAAATTTCAACCTAGGCAATGACATTCATCCTGGTTCTGGTGTAATACCCCCAGAAACTGATTCTATGGCCAAATTGTGTCCATGGTGCATCCACTCAATTGAAGAAGCTCCTTTCAGCAAGAAAACTCTGTGTAGTGGTCAACTAATTTCGGAAAGTATTTCAAGACTGTCCGCAACAGACGAAAAACTCTTATCAGTGGTGCAAATGTTTTGGGTGCTTGGTAGCGAACTGTTTGGTGCAAAAGAGCCCCTATGATGCCCTCGTGGATGACGGCCGAACTTTATTGAGTGACCACTCAATAAAAGCTAAAGTACCGGGCAGTCATAAAAATCCAAGAATCACTGATCAGGAGTCAACAGCAATGAGCCCCACCATTGATTATTACTTCAGCTGCCTTTCACCGTTTACCTACCTGGGACATAAGGCTTTCCTTGAAACCGCAGAACAGGCGAAAGCCAGCATCAACTTCAAGCCAATAAGGCTGCCAAAGGTGTTCGCCAACTCGGGCGCGAAACCGCTACCCGAACGCCCGGCATGCCGCCAAGAGTACCGCCTGCTTGAAATCCAACGATGGGCAAAAAAACGCGGCTTGTCCGTCAACCTCAAACCAGCGTATTTTCCCGCAGACCCGAGTCTGGCTGACGGTTGTGTCATTGCCCTCCAAGCGACAGGCCAGAATCCTGGAAATTTTGTGCAGAGAGTGCTGGCAGCCTGTTGGGCAGAGGAGAAGAACATCGCGGATGAAGCGGTAATTCGTGACATCCTGAACACCCTTGAACTGGATGCAGAAGGCCTGCTTGAAGCGGCCCGGTCATCAGACGTTACTGAACAGTACGACCGTCATACCGACGAAGCG
>NZ_LSMM01000077.1:0-22939 GCF_001566815.1 Marinobacter sp. Hex_13 | reverse complement strand
TTATAGCGAGACCCACGGTCTTGGGCATATCTACATTTTTGACCGAGCCGCTATTCATCATATTGTCGTCAAAGGAAAAGACGCACGCTACAAACAGGTGGCGAAAAGCATCAGGGAGAGATAAATGGATATATATGATCGAGAGCACCTGACAGAATTTCTGGTGGCCCTTTTCGGTAAACAGGCCAATAGCTGGCACCCGAATGAGGAGCTGTTCAACCTCACGTATAAGCTCGTTGCCGAATCTGGCGAGTGCAGTGAGGCGATGCGCTACGTTCCCGAGCCACTGGCACCAGGAAAAGCACCTTTCAAATGGCTGAAGAAAGAAGTGCGGTCCAAATTCCTGAAAACACTCCAGGAAAACAGAGAGCAATACGTCATATGTTTGCGTGGAGCCGCGTACAACATGGCGCTGGAGTTCAAAATGGCAGCGCAAGGCGTGTAGCGTTTTCACCGCCCCATTTTCACATCGTTCATACGGAAAGCAGCCCCATGTGGGACTGTTTTCCACCTAAAACAGCTTCCTCTGGTCAGTCTCGATGCTCGCTTTCTCGACGAAGGTAAATTCGTAGCTTTCCTCTCCAAGCTCAACAAGGTATTCGCCATCTTTTTGGCCTTGAACGATCCACCCGCTGGAGTAATAGGACTGAGAACCGGCGCTATCAACCGCAGCAAGCTCAGTCTGAACACTTTGACTCGCACAACCAGATAGAAAGGCGCCAAGAAAGAACACACCCGAGCACTTTTTCATAGCCACCCTCACAACCAACACTCTTGTCGATCAGATTAGAACATGTATTCCCGGGGTGCAGGTTTGGCAGTCAAAAATGCTACTTATCATCGCAACCGCCGTTGTAGCACACGTTTTCTTCGGCCTTGTAAAAAAACTCTTCCGGCATAGTTAACACAATCGGCCCGTCTAGAGACATAACGCCTAAAAGGTCTCCATTTTTTAGAGCAACCCGCCCCGTTACATCATCGGAACCTTCGTAGGCAGACAAATGTTCTGCGCTAAAATGAAGACATTTATTCCAATATGATGATTCTCCGCCACATAAACTCTCTTCATAATACTTCAACCGCTTCTCCGCCGAGGCTTCTCCATGATTAAAGCCAAACAGAGGGAAATACACCCATACAATAACGAACATTGGAATGAACAGAAGGAAAACCATGAAGAAGTAAGACGCAAAGAAAGCAATGAAGCTCTGCTCTTTCATCAAGAACCATCTCAACGGCACGTACAGAGTCCGATATATCCAAACACGGTCCTCTCTGACTCTATGGATCTTCTTAGCCAACTTGTAGTTAAAAGCCCTTTGACGCCGACCAGATCCACCAGGAGCCTTGGAACTGGACAGGTGCATCCACAACCTAGCAATGAAATAGAATGCTGGCAGCAAAGACAGAAATATGTACGGTGAAGTCTTACCCAATGCCACGATAGAGTCCTCACCGAGATCCCTACTTGCCGTATACGTCCATAGAAGAGCATCATTCCAAGCAATGGGGAACAGATAGTATTCAAAACCCAGGCGCTCTATAAATCCTTCGTAGTAACTGAGCCCATAGATATAAAAAGCATTACTCAAAAGGCTTGAGCCAATCACCAACAACATAAACCGTTTAAGAAGCTCGAGCAGAGCACTTTCTAACCGCGATTGCGCCATAGACATGAAACCTTGAATTAGAACGAAAATAATAAGAAGACATATACTATACCTATTCTCCTACCCATAAATTCGCCTCGGCAGAGCATATACCTACGGTTTTACAATTCTTTGCAGACCAACGCCTCCAGTGACCTGCAAAACCGTCGTAACCTGCTACGCTTTATTCGTGGAGCATAAACTAACAATAAGCATGGAGCGCCCAACAATGCCCCGTCCCGACTTCCTCATTGGCGGTGAGCCAGCACGCCTTATCCCAGTAACGCCAGACAGTGCCAAAGAACTAAAATCCGTCTCTGTTATCCTCGCTGGCCTGCGCTCCGTGCTTGAGCTGCGACAGTCCCTGCTGAAATCCCTGGGAGTGCGCGTCGGAACCAACGCCACCCTTGAGGCGTGGATAGAGCCGGTATTCCAGAACGAGGACAAGAAAGCGGTCAAAAACAAAGACCGACCAGACGGCCTCCTGATTCTTCGCACTGGCAGACGTGAATGGCGGGCATTGATAGAGGCCAAGGTCGGCAACGACACCATTGGCGAGGAACAGGTATCGCGCTACCTCCAGCAGGCAAAGAACCACAAACTGGATGCCGTGATCACCATCACCAACCAGTTTGCAGCACTGCCGACGCACCACCCGGTAAAACTCCCGAAGAACGCCACCAAGTCAGTCGCCCTATTCCACTGGTCATGGGCCTTCATCCGAACCCAGTGCCAGCTCCTGCTCAAGAACGATGGTGTTGAAGACGAGGACCAGGTATTCATCCTCAGCGAAATACTGCGCTACCTCGAAAGTGACCGCTCCGGCATCAGCCACTTCGACCAGATGAACGCCGAATGGAAAGATGTCGTCAACAAAGTGAAGAGCAATGCCCCACTCGCCAAAACCAGCGATGAGGTACAAAACACCATCGCTGCTTGGCACCAGGAGCAACGGGACCTGTGCCTGATCATGTCCCGCCTTACCGGAAGCGATGTTTCCCTGAAACTGAAAAACGACCACCGCTTGGACCCTGCCAAACGCCTGAAAGACGATGCCGATGCCTTCTGCAAAGCACCGACACTGAACTGCGCACTCCACATCATCAACGCAGCGGCGGAATTGGAAGTAACGGCCGACCTTCAGCGGCGAATGATTTACTGCTCAATGCGTCTCACGGCACCGAAAGACAAGCAAAGTACCAAAGCCAGGGTTAACTGGCTTCTGCGTCAACTGAAAAAGACCACACCAGGCGGATTCTTCATTCGCGCCACCAGACCTGGCAAGGCAGAAACGACCTACCAAGCGCTGAAAGACTTGCGGGATTCGCCGGAGTTACTGGAATCGGATACCTCCAACACCGCAGCCACGACGCTGGAAGTGGTTTACGAGGTGGACCTAGCCGGGAAGTTCAGCGGGCGGAAGGTGTTTGTTGAGGAGTTGGAAAAGGCGGTACCGCATTTTTATCAGGAGGCTGGGCAGTTGCTGAAGGCCTGGACGCCGCCGCCTCCGAAAATCTCGAAAGTCGAAAGTGAGCTGAAAGTTCGAGGTGAAGAATCGGCACCAGAGAAATAAACCTGTTCCGATCCTCGTGTCAAAAAGGCAACAGGCAAGAGCTGCCCCCGCGTTCGCTAACCCTTCGCCCACTACACCCTCGCCGGATAAATCTGGTATCTTGTTGTGGGAAAAGCGCAGGGTTAGAGCATAGAAGCGCGATGTTAGATGCCTCATTGTCCTACTCTGAAATCTTGTACATTTATAGTGCCAATAGCCTCTCGACTATGACTAAATTTCCGCCTCCGCTTACGGAGCAACGCCTGTACGGTGCTTACTACACACCGATACCTGTCACAGAAATCCTAACTAGATGGGCGGTACGGTCTTCAGAAGATAAGGTGCTAGAACCAGGCTTCGGTGGATGCGGATTCCTAGAGTCCGCCATACAGGTCCTTTCTGAGCTTGGCAGTGAAACACCCGCGAACAACATATACGGTTGTGACCGAGATCCGGTGGCCTTTAAATTCCTCCACCACAAGATAGCGACCCCCGACTGTAAAGATAAATTTATCCTTGCCGACTTTTTAGAATTGACCACCAAGGACTTCGCAACAACTGGATTCGATACGGTTATTGGAAATCCGCCATATGTTTCCCATCACAACATGGATTCTAGGCAAAAGACTTCCGCCAAATCCGCAATGGAAAAGGCTGGATTTTCACTCGATAAGCGCTCAAGCCTTTGGGCTTATTTTGTAGTTCATTCCCTTTCTTTATTAAAAAAAGGAGGGCGATGTGCTTGGGTCTTACCTGCAAGTTTCTTACATGCCCAATACTCAAACAAAGTAAAGGAATTATTACTTTTAAATTTTTCTGAAATAACTGCAATCAGTCTGAGCGAAAGGCTATTTATAGAGTCATCTGCTAAAGAAAAAACCATAGTCCTATTAGCAGAAGGTTTTGGGAAACCAAGAATTCAAAATTCAATTACCGAGCTCTACGCAAAAAATGTCGACAGCCTAGCGCTAGTTATTCAGGGATATCTTAATAAGATTCCTCCACATACTATAGAAACATGCTCTCCAATAGAGCTAGCGAAAACCGACACCGTTTTTAAGAGAATTTCAAACTTGACGCCAAAACACACTATTGGTGATGTTGCTGAAATAAAAATTGGAATCGTAACTGGCGCCAACCGCTTCTTCATAATAAATGACGTCACAAGAAAAAATAATTCTATACCACTAAAATATACCAGCCCCATACTTTCAAAGATGTCACAAGCTGAGGGCTTAGAATTCTCTAAATCAGATCATAAAAAGTCTTTAGCAGCGAATCAAAGATCTCTTCTGTTAGACTTACCGGAGGGAAATTATAGAAAGGGACCGTTAAAAATATATTTGGATAGTTTTCCTGAAACAGAAAGACTGAAAAACAAAACCTTCAAAAAACGTAAGCTATGGTATCAACCATGTGACGGACGAATTCCTGACGCATTCATATCCTACATGTGTGACCACGGACCTAGAATTGTAATTAACGAAGCTAGAATAAATAGCACTAATACGATTCACCGTTGTTATTTAAAAGATACTTATAAAATGTTATCGAAGTTAATATCAATTTCGATTTTAACTTCTTTTTCACAACTATCATCTGAAATAAATGGCAGAGTTTATGGTTCAGGGGTGTTAAAGCTCGAACCTTCCGAAGCAAAGAAAATTGAAATCCTGATTCCAAGGAAGCTAGACGAAAAATCCATAAATACAGCATACTTCGAAATCAATAGAAAAATGAGACTAAAGGATTATTCTGGCGCACGAAATATGGCTGACTCTCTTATTTATAACTCTCTTGGCATAACCAACCATGAAAAAGTATCTGAACATTTTAAGAGCCTATTAATGGGCATCCGCGTAGAGCGTAGAGTAAGGTCTAGAAACTAAATCGAAGGGGCTCATGGAAAAAGATAAAATCAAAAATAAGCTGGTCTCGCTACTTGGTGAAGCCGATACAAACTATAGCGAGGTCATAAAACTATCAAACGAACTCGTGAAATTTGACGAAAATTATGTCAGGTTTTCGATTGACGCTGCACATATAAGTAGATTAGGAAAGGAGTTAGTAAGCAGACAAGAAACTGCTGTTGCAGAACTAATTAAAAATGCCTACGACGCGGACGCGTCCTGGGTTTCAATGTTGTATGACAATACGGAGACCCCTGGTGGACGCCTTACGATAACTGACTCAGGTAACGGCATGTCCAGATCTGAACTGGTTAACGGCTTCATGAGGATTTCTACTAGCGATAAGCGTCACAATCCGGTGTCTGAGAGATACACGCGTGTCAGAGCAGGCCAGAAGGGTATCGGGAGGTTTGCTGCCCAACGACTGGGAAATAAGCTAACAATAACTACTCAAAAAGAGAGCGACGCCTACGCACTAAAAGTAGTTATTGATTGGAATGAATTCAAGTCGGATACTGACCTCTCAGAAATTGCAAGCGGCATTACATCAGCCCCAAAATCCATGCAACATGGAACTACTTTAGAAATTGACGACCTATGTGATTCATGGACAGAAGCTCAAATACGTCGAGTATACCGATATGTTATTGAACTAATCCAACCTTTTCCATTATCAGCCCAAACATCTTCCTCCAATTCGGATCCTGGATTCAAAGTTACCTGTAAAAAATCGGGCACTGGCACTGAGACGATCACATTAGCCGATGATCAATCTATGTTTTTCGATCATGCTCTTGCCCGCATTGAAGGATACGTGAACGACGATGGCACGCCGCACTGGAAAGTCGAAAGTAAACTTCTAAATTTAAATGAAACTGCAGTATTAGAGCAGAAAGGCGAGCGCGCTTTTTCAAATCTTATAGGAGTTAAGTTTAGTACGCACTATTTTATCTATACTCCTGAATATATACCTAGACAGTTAAATTCAAAACTACGAAATCTAGGCAACGAAAAAGGTGGCATAAGGGTTTATCGGAATGGATTTCGAGTACGGCCTTATGGAGAATCTTACAATGATTGGTTAAGGCTCGATTATTCATCTAGCCTAAGACAAATCCTACCACCGCACTCTAACCAAAATTTCTTTGGTTTTGTGGAGCTACATGATCCCGAAGGGGCTCGTTTTGAAGAAACCGCAAGCCGCGAAGGTTTGATCGAAAATGAGGCTTACAATGAACTCGTAAGTTTTGTCTCATCCGCGTTAAAATCTGCAGTCCTTCGTATCGCAGCCGCCCGAAAGAAAAAGCAGAAACCGAGTCAGTCTGGCTGGAGCTACAGTTCGGACCTTGATGACCAAGAAGAGAGCAGCGCACTGCAAGTAGCAAAAAACAAACTGATAGACTTGCAGTCGTCTTTTCAAGAAGAGCTCGAAGAAAAAAGTACTCAACATGACGTAGAAGGTCAGAGCGACAGTGAATCAGAAGACTCCGACAGACGTCCCCCAAGCGACTCGATTTCTGAGGTACTAGGCGTATTGCAGAAAGCAGGCGATGAAAGGGAGGCAATGCTTGAAGAGATTGGAATGCTCAGAGTCTTAGCCAGCCTGGGACTGAGCATCGGCGAGTTTACCCACGAAATTAAACATTATTTCCCTGCAATTAGACTAGACGTTTCAGCTCTTAGTGTAACCGATGAAGACGCCAAGCTGATTAGTAGAATTGATCAAAACCTTAACACAATTCAATCATATGCATCCTATTTTGACACTACAGTTTCCGCCAATGTGTCACGCGAACGAAAGCCTCTCGAGTTACGGGATGTTATAAATGACTTTTTGTCAGCAACCCATTCCATTGCTAGCAGAGACTCTATTAGCATACAAAAAGATATTGAAGGCTATGATCTTTTTACAGCACCAATGCATTATTCCGAATGGTCATCCATTCTCAACAATTTATTTACCAATGCAAAAAAATCAATTAAAAAAATGAACATCGAGGGTAAAATACTAATAAAAGCCGGCGCAGATCAAAATGGGCTTTACGTAGAATTCTCCGATAACGGATGTGGAATACCTGATAACATAAAGGACAGGGTCTTTGATGCCTTTTTTACTACCTCAGAGGCATCTAGTGGATTTTCGACAGAAAGCGAATCAGTCGGCACAGGTCTTGGTCTGAAATTAGTTACCGATATATTGTCCTCCTCTGGTGGGACTATACTCATTGCGCCGTCCGAGCCAGGATACTCAACTACGTTCCGTCTTGAAATCCCTGCCGCATCTCCGGAGGAAATACCAAGAGATGACTATTAAATATATATACATTGATGACCAGCCTTCAAGTGCAGCATCACCATACGCTAAAGGTATTGAGCAACACCACCAACAGCTTACAGTTTGTCATCAGCAACCAATTGAATTCTCTGCCCAACTGCGAAACCTTCGTCAAGAAGAATACTCAGGGTTAATCCTAGACCTAAGGCTAGATGAACTGAAAAACAGTTCAGGTAAAGTGACGGAATATCGAGCGACCGCACTGGCACAAGAGCTAAGAACAAGAGCAACTGAAAAGCGTATTACAGATGTACCGATTGCGCTCTTATCAACTAATATTAAATTTAAAGCATCATTCGAAAAGGATGATACTAGTCATGATTTATTTGATGCAGTCTATACGAAGGAATCAGTTCTTGAGGATGGCGTAAGAATTTCACAGGAACTTGTTTGTTTAGCCAAAGGTTATATATTAATAAATGAGTCTAAAGGAACAAACCGAGATTTTGTCCTAGGCCTCCTCAACTTAAAGGTTGATGATTTTGGTTTCATCGACCCGAGACTCGGCAGCGAATTCGAAGGAGAACGGAAGCGCTTTCCCGTCCATGAATATGCGAGGTTTATCTTACGTTACCTGTTGAACTCATCGGGTCCACTTATTTCTGAGAAAGTTCTGGCGGCTCGACTAGGTATTGATATTGAAAGCTCGAATGACTGGGAAAAGTTACGCGATAAGTTTTTTTGTCAGTGTCAATATGATGGCATATTTAATGAGGCCTGGCCCCGGTGGTGGATGTTTAAGGTTGAAAAAACTTGGCAAACGCTTACCGATAGCAACGCCTCACTGCGTGGTTTAGACGCTCATGAACGAGTCGAGAATCTTATTAAGGCCACGAAACTTAAGAATCTGTTTTCTCCAGCGCCAATTGAACAGGGATATAGCACCAAGTTTTGGACCCTTTGTAAAGGATTCCAAAAACCGCTTGACCCTATAGACGGTCTTTTAGTTTCAGGGCGACCACCTGAACCATGGCAGGATAAATGTTACCTTTCGATAAAAGCTGCGCTGGAACGGGTAGGAAGAAATGAGGGTTTAAAGGTTCACCCTCTCGAGCGCAGCCGACTGTCTGAACTAAAGGGAAAGTGATTATTCATGGCTAGAGTGAAGCCAAGTTCATTTCGTACTCAACGCTCCGCCGACTTGAGGCATCTAGCCTCATTATTAGAACGATACGGTGTTTGTCTCGATACTGGTCCAATTCAAAGTGCCGCAGATCAGTGCAGTAGGAACAAGCCCCACGGACACGATAGCTGGGGATACAGGATTGATCGCCTAATTTTTAGAGACTTAGAAAAGCCTAAGAGCAGTTGGCCAAAATCTATTTCTGATTTAAGTATAGAATTTAATATTGAAATATCTGGCTGGTGCCTTCCCACGGATCATTGCGAGGATCCATTTGAAACTCTAGCCATGGATATTATAATAAGAGGCCGAACGCTTGGTGGTGCGCTTGTTATGTGTGCCTGGCATTTAGACCGCCACATTGGGAAACATGTGAGCAAGGATGCTAGCCCCGCCCATCCTCATTACCATTTTCAGCATGGAGGCAACCGTTTAAATAATGAAATTAAAGAATCTGGACAAGCATTAATTATCGAGGCGCCTAGAATAGCACATCCGCCACTCGAGGCTACTTTAGGCGTCGACTTCATACTTTCTAATTTTAAGAGTAAAGACTGGGCACGCATTAGCGAAGACCATCAATATAGAAATATTGTGCGGCAGACACAAAACCACTGTTGGAGCTCATACGTTCACGCCATTTCAACAGCGCTTCCTATACAAGGCAATGTCCAACAAAGTACAAATAAATTAATTTCAAGAGAACTTTGGCCTCAATTATTATAGCGCTTATTTATATATTATCGAAACAGTTACATTAATTATATCTTAACCTGCTTCCCAATCAACTCATCAGACAGCGCAGCAATCTCGTCCTTAGCAACCCTCCTCCCCCGATCCAAAATCGCAAACCGATCCGCATACTTCCGAGCAAACGGCAACTTCTGCTCAACCAGCAGAACCGTCAGCTCGTCTTCCTCAATCAACCTACGAATAACCTCTCCCCAATCTGCGTCACAATATTCGGCTGAATCCCCTCCCCCGGTTCATCCAGAATCAGCAGCCAGGGCTCAATCACCAGCGCACGGCCAGTCCGGTGCGCAGCTTTTCTTCCACTGTCAGCAACGGGAATATCTGCCGACCTAGGAACATTGGACCAATGTCAATACGAAAATGGAAAAATTATGCAGCAGCGAGAAACGCCCCAGTTGCCGCTACCAAACCACCCAGCGTCCGACCGATTCGACCGTCGACTTTCGTCATAAGAGCCCCTAGGCCACGGCCTGTAAATGTCAGCACCAGTGTGGCGATGGAGAAGCCAGCAAGGTAAGCAACCAGCGTTGCACCAGCCGGCATTTCAGCTCCATGCGCAAATCCATGAAATACCATGAACGCTGCAACCAACGAACCGCCTACTGCGGTTGGCAGTTTCACCATGGCGGCAATCAGGATTCCCGCCAGTATCACAGATAGCGAAATCCCGGTTTCCACGCTCGGCAGGCTCATTCCACCCCACGCAAGGCCAGCGCCCAGTATCATTCCGCCAATAACAAACAACGGCGTAATCTGTTTCATGGTGTTGCCCTGGCGCACACTCCAAAACCCGATAGCTGCCATGGCCAGCAGGTGATCCAAGCCCAGCATAGGGTGCAGCAGGCCACTGGTGAAGCCGGTGCCGGCGTCGTGGCCGGCGTGGGCGGAGGTGGCTGTGGCGGTAACCATCAGGCCTGTGGCCATCAGTAGTCGTGTGAATGTGTTCATGGTGTTTTCTCCTTTGGCTTAAGCGATTTCGGCGGCTTTGTTCGGGCGTCTTTCCGGCAACATCCCACGCTCCAGAATGAAGCTGATGATCGTCTCCAGCCCTACCCCGTCGTACAGGTTGGTGAACACAAAGGGCCGCTCACCACGCATCTTCTTTGAGTCCCGTTCCATTACATCCAGGGAGGCATGCACCTGTTCGGCGATGTCGATTTTGTTGATGATCAGCAGGTCGGATTTGGTGATGCCGGGGCCGCCTTTTCTTGGGATTTTGTCACCGGCGGAGACGTCGATGACGTAGAGGGTCAGGTCGCTCAGCTCCGGGCTGAAGGTGGCGGAGAGGTTGTCGCCGCCGGATTCCACCAGCACCAGTTCCAGGTTGGGGTGTCGGTTTTGCAGGTCGTCGATGGCCGCGAGGTTCATGCTGGCATCTTCGCGGATGGCGGTGTGGGGGCAGCCGCCGGTTTCCACGCCGAGGATGCGGTCGGCTGGGAGGGCATCGTGTTTCAGGAGGAAGTCCGCATCTTCTCTGGTGTAGATGTCGTTGGTGACTACAGCAATGTCGTAGTGGTCTTTCAGGGCTTTGCACAGTTGGCGCAGCAAGGCGGTTTTACCTGAGCCGACCGGGCCGCCGACTCCTACTCTCAGACAATGTTTCATGGCGTGTTCTCCGTTTCTCTAATCAAGATCGTTTTTGTTCAGCTTCTGAAAAGCCGTGAATACTGGGTTTCATGGTGTGCGCTCGCGAGCGCAAGGCCTGGCAGTACCGGGCCGAGTTCGTTGTCTTCCCGCGTCAGAGCCTGGTCGACGGCGTGTACCAGTTTTGGGCGCAGCCGTTCGGTCAGCCGTTGGGCGGCGGTGTGGCCCAGGGGCATGGCTTTGCAGGCGACGGCGAGTTGGTTTTCCAGCCAGGCCCAGGCGAAGCCGAGCAGGGTTTGGCGTACGGGTACGTGGCGCATGTGTGCCGCCCAGGCGAAGACGGTGACGTAGCCGGGGTCTTCCGGCATTCGGCCTTCCGTTGGCATCAGTTCCAGGCTGTCCAGCAGGCGAATGAGCGCAGAGCCCAGGCGGGTGTCTTCGTCGCTCAGTTCGGCGGTTTCGCGGGTGGCGTGCAGCCATTGGTTCCAGTGGGCCAGCCCAGCGTTGTCATTGGTTGCCCAGGCGGTTTGCAGGCGTACTAGCAAAGGCAGTTCGCAGCGGGTGAGACCGTCTTCTAACACGCCTTCCAGCCAGTCGCCCAGTTGGTCTTCGTTGGTCACCCAGCCCAGTTCGAAGGCGCTTTCCAGGCCCTGGGACCAGGCGAAGGCGCCGATGGGAAGTGCGGGGCTGACCAGTTGCATCAGGCCCAGCAGGGACAGGTCGCCGACGGCGGTCTGGCTGCTGTCAGTGAGCATGAGTGTGGTCATGGTCATGCCCGTGGCTGTGATCGTGTGAATGACCATGGCCGTGAGCATGCCCTGCTTGGGCGTATGCGCCGGGCTCCGGGTCGAAGGGGGCCTGGTGGTGTACCAGGGTGGCGCCCAGGCGTTCGGCCAGTTCTTCCAATACGTGGTCCGGTGGGAAGCGCACCCATCCGGTCTTTCCATCTGTTGCTGTGTCTTCGCTGCCGATGGACAGCGACACATGACGGTTGCCGAGGTGGTAGCACAACCGTGCCAACGGCAGGCCGGGTTCGATACGGGCGGTGACCACGGGTTCGTCGGCGGCGCGGATGCGGATGATTTCGCCGCTTTGGGCCTGCAGGAATTCGCCTTCTCGCAGCACGGGGCCACGGTCGAGGAACAGGCCAACGTCGTATCCGGTGTCAGTTTTGGCGCGCAGGCGGCCGCGCATGCGCAGTTCGAAGGGCAGCGTGAGGTGGTCGTGGATTTCGCTGGTTTCCACTGGGCCGATTCTCTGTGTCAGCTCAAGCATGTCGGGCTCCTTAAAAAAGATGATATAGCTGCGCCAGTGGCAGTTCGGTGGCGGGCTCGCAGGTGAGCAGTTCGCCATCGGCGTGCACTTCGTAGGTTTGTGGGTCCACGGTCAGATGCGGGCAGGCGTCGTTGAGCTTGAGGTCGCCCTTGCGAACGCTGCGCACGTTTTTACAGGCCGCGAGGGTGCTGTTAAGCCCCAGTTCCTTGCCAATGCCCGCATCCAGCGCGGCCTGGCTGACAAAGCTCAGGCGGGTGGCACTGGCGGCCCGGCCCAGCGCTCCGAACATCATGCGGTAGTGCACGGGCTGGGGCGTGGGAATGGAGGCGTTGGGGTCGCCCATGGGGGCCGCTGCAATCATGCCGCCTTTCACAATGAGCGCGGGCTTTACGCCAAAGAAGGCCGGGTCCCACAGCACCAGGTCCGCCAGCTTGCCCACTTCCACGGAACCCACTTCGTGCGCAATCCCGTGGGTGATGGCGGGGTTGATGGTGTACTTGGCGATGTAGCGTTTGGCGCGCAGGTTATCGGCACCCAGTTGTTCGTCATCGGGCAACAGGCCGCGCTGCACTTTCATCTTGTGGGCGGTCTGCCAGGTGCGGCACACCACTTCCCCCACCCGGCCCATGGCCTGGGAGTCGGAGGCGATCATGGAGATCACGCCCATGTCCTGAAGGATGTCTTCCGCGGCGATGGTCTCGCGGCGGATGCGGGAATCGGCGAAGGCCACGTCTTCCGGGATGTTGGGGTCCAGGTGGTGGCAAACCATCAGCATGTCGAGGTGTTCGTCGATGGTGTTGACGGTGTACGGCCGTGTGGGGTTGGTGGAGGACGGCAGTACGTAATCCTTGGAGCAGGCGGTGATGATGTCGGGGGCATGGCCGCCGCCGGCGCCTTCGGTGTGGTAGGTGTGGATGCACCGGCCTTTGAACGCGGCGAGGGTGTCTTCCACAAACCCGGATTCGTTCAGGGTGTCGGTGTGGATGGCGATCTGTACGTCGAACTTGTCCGCTACGGTGAGGCAGTTGTCGATGGAAGCCGGTGTGGTGCCCCAGTCTTCATGGAGCTTGAGGCCCATGGCGCCGGCTTTGATTTGCAGCTCCAGGGATTCCGGCAGGCTGGCGTTGCCTTTGCCGAGGAAGCCGATGTTCATGGGCATGTCGTCGACGGCCTGGAGCATTTTGCCGATGTGCCAGGGGCCGGGGGTGCAGGTGGTGGCATTGCTGCCAGTCGCTGGGCCGGTACCGCCGCCGAGCATGGTGGTGATGCCGCTCATGAGGGCTTCTTCGATCTGCTGCGGGCAGATGAAGTGGATGTGGGCGTCAATGCCGCCAGCCGTGAGGATTTTGCCTTCACCGGCGATGATTTCGGTGCCGGGGCCGATGACGATGGTGACGTCTGGCTGGGTGTCTGGGTTGCCGGCTTTGCCGATGGCGGCGATTCTGCCGTTTTGCAGGCCGACGTCGGCTTTGACGATGCCCCACCAATCGAGAATTAAGGCGTTGGTGATGACGGTGTCCATGACGGTGTCATCAGCCCGTTGGCTCTGGCCCATGCCATCGCGGATGACTTTGCCGCCGCCGAATTTTACTTCGTCGCCGTAGTGGGTGGCGTCGCTTTCAACCTGGATCCACAGTTCGGTGTTGCCCAGGCGGACTCGGTCACCCACTGTGGGGCCGTACATGTCGGCGTAGGCTTGTCTTGTTATCTTCATGCTGTCCCTCGTTTTTACTTGGGTGCCTGGGTTACTGAGGCCTAATACTTCGGTGCCTGGGCTGGTCGGATAGGGCTTTCCAGGAAACGCTACAAGCACATCCATGTGCGCTTGGGCTCCCCCATCCATGGCTCCGCACATTCCTGGAAAGCCCTATCCGCCCGACCCTCAGAGTTCATTCGGGCCTTCTTTAACCCCTTGCTCCTGTTGTCCTCAGTTCTTGTCGAGTCTTCCCATGACTTCTTGGCGGAAACCGTAGATTTCTCGGTTGCCGGCGAACGGGATGAGAGTCACTTCTCTGGTTTGACCGGGTTCGAAACGGATGGCGGTGCCGGCGGCGACGTCTAGGCGGTAGCCCTTGGCTTTGGCTCGGTCGAAGTCCAACGCGGGGTTGGCTTCGGCGAAGTGGTAGTGGGAGCCAATCTGGATGGGGCGGTCGCCGGTGTTGCCGACTTCGATGGTGATGCGTTGGCGGCCTTCGCAGAGTTCGATGTCGCCGTCTTTAAGCTGGTATTCGCCGGGGATCATGACAGCCTCCTCAAACTATGGGGTTGTGGACGGTGACGAGTTTGGTGCCGTCGGGGAAGGTGGCTTCTACCTGGACTTCGTCGACCATGTCGGCCACACCTTCCATGACGTCGTCGCGGGTGAGGATTTCGGTGCCGGCGGTCATCATTTCAGCCACGGTGCGGCCTTCGCGGGCGCCTTCCATGATTTCGGCGCTGATGAGGGCGACGGCTTCTGGGTAATTCAGCTTCAGGCCTTTGGCCTTGCGGCGCTCTGCTAACAGTGCTGCTGTGAAGAGGAGCAGTTTGTCTTTGTCTCTTGGGGTTAATTCCATTTTTGTTCTCCTCGGGTTCTGGAGTTTGTCGGCAGGAGGGAAGGGGTGCACGGGATACGCGGTGAATACGTCCCTGTACGCTCGGAAAAAACATCCATGTTTTTTACGATCCCGTGCACCCCTTCCCTCCTGCCTTGTCTGAATTCTGAGTTGCCTGTTGGATTAACTTCCGTTGTTCCAAATAGTTGTTTCTGACCCTATCGAGCTAGTGCGCTAACTCATTTTTCCGCTTAACAGGGCGGGGCGAACCGTCCGGGGATGTCGAAAACATGGATGTTTTCGTCAAGCGTACAGGGACGTATTCACAGCGTGCCCCGGACGGTTCGCCCCGCCCTGTTCCCGCACCAATCATCAGGTCAACCATATTCTCGGGATAACAGCAGCTCGGCCGGCCAACATAGGCCGAAGAACCTCCCAAGCCCGCTGACAAACATCCCATGCTTCGTTTCGTTCATTACCCAGGTACCGCAACAACACCACACCACGCCGCCGAGTAATGGCCCAGTGGGCGGCAGCCGGCAGTTGTTCGCGGATGGCTTCTATCGCGCCGGCTTCGTCTTCCAGGCCGACGGCCCACAACGTGGCCTGAACGGTGGCGCCGCCCTGCCCCCATTTGCCTTGGAAACGGGCGTGAGTGGGGTCCAACAGTTGGCGCTCCAGCCACAGAGGTTTGCCGTTCATAGTCAGGCTGAAGCGTTGTTCCATATGGCCAGTAACGAACGGCAGGTTACTCGCCGGGCGGCCCAAGGCGAGGATCTCCCAGCCCAGGCATTTGGCGCCGGTTTCCAGTTCGATGGTGGTGGTCTGCTCGCCCCGGGAGCCGTTGAAGCCGAGGGTCTCCTGGGGCAGATATTCAAGAACGCCGCCGTTGGCGACGTTCAGGTGTGTGTGCTGCGCCCAGGCCACGCCGTTGCGGTCGGCTTTGTAGAGTTTCGCCGCTGCCGGGGTGGTCACCAAGGTGTGGGCGCCGCTTCCAACCGTTACGTTGATAGTCAGGGCATCGCCGCTAACCAGGCCGCCGGGCGGGTGTAGCAGGTACACGTGGCAGCAGCCGGTTTTGCCTTCCGGGTAAAACGGCCGCTGTACCCGCAACGGCCCTTTGAACCGGGTGCGGGTCATGCGGGTAACCTGTGCGCCCTGCTCCTGCCTGGCGTCGAAGGCCAGGTCCAGGGTGGCGGCCCAGCGCCGGGCCGCGTCGAAGCGGTGGCCGGAGTCGTGGGCCTCATTCGTAGTGATGGCTTCGTAGGCGGTCATACCGTCAGGTGCTTCTTGATGAGTTCATCAGACAGCTCAGCAATCTCGCCCTCGGCGACGCGGCGGCCGCGGTCCATGATGGCGAAGCGGTCGGCGTATTTGCGGGCGAAGGGCAGCTTCTGCTCCACCAGCAACACCGTCAGGCCGTCTTCCTTGATCAACCGGCGGATGACTTCGCCGATCTGGGCGACGATGTTGGGCTGGATGCCTTCGCCGGGTTCGTCGAGGATCAGTAGCTGAGGCTCGATCACCAGGGCGCGGCCGATGGCGAGCTGTTGCTGCTGGCCGCCAGAGAGGTCGCCGCCACGGCGGTTTTTCATTTCCTTGAGCACGGGGAACAGCTCGTAAATGCGCTCGGGGATTTTCTTGCTGCCGTCCTTGCGCACGGCCAGGCCGGTGCGCAGGTTTTCTTCCACGGTCAGCAGCGGGAATATCTGCCGGCCCTGGGGCACGTAGCCGATGCCCAGGCGGGAGCGCTCTTCCAGTTTTTGTTTGGTCAGTTCGGTGCCGCCATCAAACTGGATGCTGCCACTGCTGGTGGTTTCCTCCCCCATCACGCATTTCATCAGGGTGGTTTTGCCCACGCCGTTGCGGCCCATCACGCAGGTGCACTGGCCTTTGGGCACGTCCAGTTCCAGCTCCCACAGGGTGTGGCTTTCGCCGTAGAACTGGTTCAGTTTTTCGATCTTGAGCATTACGCCTCCTCCTCCCCGAGATACACCTTGATCACTTCCGGGTCGTTGGAGACCTGGTCCATGCTGCCTTCCGCCAGCACGCTGCCCTGGTGCAACACGGTGACCTTGCGGGCGATGGAGCGCACGAAGCCCATGTCGTGCTCCACCACCACAACCGACTGCTTGCCGGCGAGGCTGGTGAGCAGTTCGGCGGTGCGTTCCATTTCCTGTTCGGTCATGCCGGCGACGGGTTCGTCCACCAGCAGCAGGCGCGGCTTCTGCATCAGCAACATGCCGATTTCCAGCCACTGCTTCTGGCCGTGGGAGAGGATGCCCGCCAGCTGGTTTCGCAGTTCCTGCAAACCGATGGTTTCCAGCACTTCGCCGATGCGTTCGCGAAACTCCGCTTTCATGGCGGCCCGCAAAGTGGGGATCACCCGCTTGTCGGTGGCCATGGCCAGTTCGAGGTTTTCGAACACCGTTAAGGCTTCGAACACGGTGGGCTTCTGGAACTTGCGGCCGATGCCGAGGGTGGCGATCTCCGGCTCGTTCATGGTTAGCAGGTTGTGACGGCTGCCGAACCAGACCGACCCGGTGTCCGGGGCGGTTTTACCGGTGATGATGTCCATCATGGTGGTTTTGCCCGCGCCGTTCGGCCCGATGATGCAGCGCAATTCGCCGTCGTCGATGGTCATGTTGAGGTTGTTGATGGCCCGGAAGCCATCGAAGCTCACATTGACGTCTTCCATGTAGAGGATGGGCCCGTGGCGGGTGTCCACGGGGGAAACCGCCGGGGTCAGGAATTCGAACACCCGGTCGCGGTTGGAAAGCTCCTCGAGAATGCTCATGCGGTCGCCTCCGTGGTGGTTGGAGCGGCTGGGGTGCCTGGTTCATCCTGTTTGCCCTTGCGGCGGCTGGCCAGCAGGCCGGCGATGCCCTTGGGCAGGAACACGGTGACCAGCACGAACAGGCCACCCAGGGCGAACAGCCAGGCATCCGGCATCACGCCGGTGAACACGGTTTTGGCGTAATTCACCAGTACCGCGCCGATCACCGCGCCATAGAGGGTTGCCCGGCCGCCAAGGGCGACCCAGACCACCACTTCAATGGAAAACAGGGGTGAGAATTCGCTGGGGTTGATGATGCCCACTTGAGGCACGTACAAGGCGCCCGCCACACCCGCCAGCATGGCGGAGACCACGAACACGAACAGCTGCACCCGGTCCACCCGGTAGCCCAGGAAGCGGGCGCGGGCTTCGGCGTCGCGGCAGGCGATGCTGACCCGGCCCAGTTTGCTGGTAACGATGCCGCGGCAGATCACGTAGCCAATGGCCAGGGCGATACCGGTGGCGATGAACAGCCCCAAACGGGTGGCGTCGGTACGCAGGTTGAAGCCGAGGATGTCGCGGAAGTCCGTCAGGCCATTGTTGCCGCCAAAGCCCATCTCGTTGCGGAAGAACGCCAGCATCAGCGCGAAGGTCAGCGCCTGGGTGATGATGGACAGGTACACGCCGGTGACCCGCGAACGGAAGGCGAGGAAGCCGAACACCAGCGCCAGCAGGCCCGGGGCCAGCAGCACCATGATGAAGGCAAACCAGGCCATGTCGAACCCGAGCCAGTACCAGGGCAGTTCCTGCCAGTTCAGGAACACCATGAAGTCCGGCAGGATGGGGTCGCCGTAGGTGCCTCGGTCGCCGATCTGGCGCATCAGGTACATACCCATGGCGTAGCCGCCGATGGCAAAGAAGGCGCCATGGCCCAGGCTGAGGATACCGAGGTACCCCCACACCAGATCCACAGCCACCGCGAGCAAGGCGTAGCACAGGTATTTGCCCAGCAGCGTCACGGTGTAGGCGCTGACATACAGGGCGCTGTCTTCCGGCATGGCCACGTGAAGGAAAGTCACGATGGCCAGGGCTGCAAACAGAACGCCCAGGAAAATCTGCGTGGATCGTTCACGCAAGGGTTGAGTCAACCACATACCTTAACCCTCCGCAGCCCGGCCTTTCTGGGGGAAGAGCCCCTTCGGCCGTTTTTGAATGAACAGGATGATGAAGACCAGCACAATGATCTTCGCGAGTACGGCACCGGCCCAGGGTTCCAGCAGCTGGTTGATGGTGCCCAGCGACAACCCGGCGATGAGCGTGCCCCACAGGTTGCCCACGCCACCGAACACCACCACCATGAACGAGTCGATGATGTAGTTCTGGCCCAGGTTGGGGCCCACGTTGGTGAGCTGGGACAGCGCCACACCGGCCAGGCCGGCGACGCCGGAGCCCAGGGCAAAGGTCATAATGTCGACCCGTGTCGCGCGAATGCCCATGGAGCGTGCCATGGCGCGGTTCTGGGTGACGGCCCGCACTTCCAGGCCGAGGCGGGTTTTGCGCATGATCATCATCAGCGCGGCAAAGACGATCAGCGCGAACGCCAGTACGTACAGTCGATTAAGAGTGAGGGAGAGCGCGTCGTTGATCACCAGCGAGCCGCTCATCCACTCCGGTGTCACCACGGTGCGGTTCTGGGGCGAGATCACGGTACGCACCAGTTGCTGCAGGATGAGGCTGATACCAAAGGTGGCCAGCAGCGTTTCCAGCGGGCGACCCTTGAGGAACTGGATCACGCTGCGCTCGATGATGATGCCGGCGGTGGCCGCCACCAGGAAGCCGGCGGGAATCGAGAGAATCAGTGCCAGGCCAGGCTGGCCCGGCAACAGTTGCTGCATGCCCCAGGTGGTGTAGGCACCCAGCATGATCAGTTCGCCGTGGGCCATATTGATGACGCCCATCACGCCGAAGGTGATGGCCAGGCCGATCGCGGCCAGTACCAGCACGGAACCCAGGCTGAGGCCGAAATAGAGGGTTTCGGCGGCGCGGTTGAGTTTCAGTTTCTGTTCGATGGAAGCCAGGGCCTGTTCGGCCTTGTCGGCCAGGGCCGGATTGTCGCTGCGCACGGCTTCGTTCAGGGCGGCCCGTGCACGGGGATGAAGGCTGCCGGCCAGTACGTCCACGGCCTCAAGATTACCCTCACCCACTCTGTAAATGGCCAATGCCTCTTCGATGCGGTTGCGCACCGAGGCGTTCTCTTCCCGTTCCAGCTGCGCTTCCAGCGGCTCGACCAGGGAAGCATCCACTTTGCCCATCATGTCCTGTGCGGAGGCTTCACGCACGTCAGGGTCTGCGGCGTTCAGGTCCAGCATGGCAAGAATGCCCTCAAGCTGGCCCCGTATCCGGTTATTGATGGCGATCCGGTCCAGCTCGCGGCGGGACATTTCGCCCATGTTCTCTCCGGTCAGCGGGTTGGCGATTTCCCAGTCCCGGCCCCGGTTGTTCAGTACGATCACGACCTGGCCGGTGTCGTCTATCCGGCTCAGTCGGTTGTTGCCATAAGCTTCGAGCCAGCCCCTGGCTCTTTCATCACCGCTGCTGACGATGGCATTGATGGCCTCTTCAACGCGGCTGGCGGGCGCTTCTGCAAGGTTATTCAGCAAGGCCTTTCCGAGGTCGTCTTCCTGGGCGGAGGCCGGAAACGAGAGCACGGAAACCAGGGCGATAAGCAGCAATGTGAGCGATCGAAGGATGCTCATGATGGTGTCCTGTCGGTTGAAAGCGAGTTGCGGGGGCGACAACCGGGGCAGCATCGCCGCTCCCGGTTGTCTGTATTGCGCTGTTGGCTGCTATGCCTTATTCGGCTTCTTCAGCCGCCATTTCTCCAGCGGAGGCGCCGCACTTGCCGGTTGCAGTGTTGAAACTTCCGCAGAACATCGGCTTGCGCCAGTCGGCGATCAGGTCACGCGAACCTGGCAGGAAGTCAGACCAGGCATCGCCAGCTACGGTAGACGGGGTTTCCCAGACCACGGAGAACTGGCCGTTGTCCTGGATTTCACCGATCAGCACCGGCTTGGTGATGTGGTGGTTGGGCATCATGGTGGCGTAGCCACCGGTGAGGTTCGGTACGCTCACGCCGATGATGGCGTCTTTAACCGCGTCCACGTCGGTGGTGCCTGCTTTCTTCACCGCTTCGATGTACATGTTGAAGCCGATATAGTGGGCTTCCATCGGGTCGTTGGTGACGGCTTCTTCGTTGCCGGTGTGCTCGATCCACTGGTCGATGAAGTCGTAGTTGGCATCGCTGTCCACACTCATGAAGTAATTCCAGGCAGCCAGGTGTCCAACCAGCGGGCCGGTGTCGATACCGGAAAGCTCCTGCTCACCCACGGAAAACGCCACCACCGGAATGTCGGAAGCGGAGATGCCCTGGTTACCCAGTTCACGGTAGAACGGCACATTGGCGTCGCCGTTGATGGTGGAGACCACGGCGGTCTTCTTACCCGCAGAGCCGAAACGCTTGATGTCAGACACGATGTTCTGCCAGTCGGAGTGACCGAAAGGCGTGTAGTTGATCATGATGTCTTCCTTGGCAACGCCCTGATCCATCAGGTAAGTCTCAAGGATTTTGTTGGTGGTGCGCGGGTACACGTAGTCGGTACCGGCCAGCACCCAGCGTTCAACGCCGATGTTGTTCATCAGGTAGTCCACCGCAGGAATGGCCTGCTGGTTGGGAGCGGCACCGGTATAGAAAACGTTCTCGGAAGATTCTTCACCTTCGTACTGAACCGGGTAGAACAGCAGGCCGTTGAGTTCTTCAACCACCGGCAGGACGGATTTACGGGAAACCGAGGTCCAGTTGCCGAAAATGACATCCACTTTTTCCTGAGCCAGAAGCTCACGGGCCTTTTCGGCGAACAGCGGCCAGTTGGACGCGGGGTCAACCACAACCGCTTCCAGTTCACGGCCCAGAACACCACCTTCGGCATTCTGCTTGGCGATGAGCATTTCGACGGTGTCTTTCAGCACGGTTTCACTGATGGCCATGGTGCCGGAGAGGGAGTGGAGAATGCCGACCTTAATGGGATCTTCGGCGGCCGCTGCGTTAAGAGACATTGAGAGAGCCAGCGCTGACAGGCCCAGTTTCACGTGTTTTCTAATCGTCATGTTGTGCATCCTTTTCGGATTGATTGGTGTTATTGCCCCAAAATGCACCAACCCCTCTGCATCAGCTGTTCCAGAATGCAAATCACGCCTTATTTTTCAGTCACTTAAACTCCATTTATCGATCATTGATCGGGTGCCGGGACCACCGTTGACGCACCACGATGAATCGCAACCCGGCTAAGCGCACTATTACGATGCGCCAGATTCGCCGCAATACAATTCAATGGACTCATCAAATATCCCTTTGTTTTTATGACGATTTTTATTACCTTGCCGCCTATCGTCCTGTCGCTGTCAAAAAACGGGGCAACCGCATGTTCAACTCTGGTGCCAAGGACCTTTAATCGTGCACCCACGCCATGAACGGAAAACCTCATAAAATGTATGAGCATACGTTCAACTTTCACCTGCCACTTTGATTACAAAACTGTAAGAGATATCGCACAGATGAGGGAGCGAATGTCCGATTTCTTGAGAATAGCTCCCATGTAGAATGGTCAACGTCAAGGATGAAAAGCTGGCAGGGAAAGCTGGCTCAGGGAAGATAACTCCAGGGATCAGGAGTTGCCCAGGGAATCAGGGCTGCAGGGACGAACAACAGGGAAGACGCGCACAGGATGTTGCGCAGCCTGAAGGATCAGGCATGGGGTCAGCCACGGGCTCAGGAGCATAGGGAATGTGTTCCTGTCCGTGCACTTCCCCATCCCACCGGTTACCGTCTTTTCTATTCAACCAGCTCCGCCGCTTTTACGTCCTGACGAATAATCAGACACGTAAAATCACTCTCAGGAGCAACGCAAGCATGAAACGCACCCCCTTTATCGCCATGATGGTCCTTCTGTTCAGCCTGTTCACCGGTTTCGCCCACGCTGAACCCGCCACCATCAACATTAATACCGCCAACGTTGAAACCCTGGCTGCCCTCAACGGCATCGGGCAGAGCAAGGCCGAAGCCATCGTGGCCTATCGTGACGCCAATGGTCCTTTCCAGTCCAGCAGCGACCTGACCAACGTCAAGGGCATTGGCGAGCGCACGGTTGAAAAGAACGCCGAGCGCCTGACGGTCGAATAACGCTATCCGGGCAGTGGCCGGCTGCCGCTGCCCTCTCCCAAGCCACGCGCTATCATCCCACCCGTTTTCAGAGCACGCAGACTCCCCATAAAGTCGCCTGGCAACCGCCAGGGCATCGCCCTATTATTGTGGTTCAGAGAGACAATAATAATCGCGAGCGACGGCACTATGGTTGATCCCATCAAGGTTTACCCGGCCAAACCTTCCAAAGT
>NZ_LSMM01000076.1:0-23636 GCF_001566815.1 Marinobacter sp. Hex_13 | reverse complement strand
TTGCCCGTGCACCCTGCACCACCGACGCCGAGATGCGTCGCGCTATCGACAACGCAGGCGAAGTGTTCAAGACCTGGAAAGAGGTCCCGGTCTCCGAGCGCGCCCGGGTGATGATGCGTTACCAGGCCCTGCTGAAAGAACACCATGATGAAATCGCCGAGATCCTGTCCAGCGAAACCGGCAAAACCTTCGAGGATGCCAAAGGCGACGTATGGCGTGGTATCGAGGTTGTGGAGCACGCAGCCAACATCCCCTCGCTGATGATGGGTGAAACCGTTGAGAACGTCGCCCGCGAGATCGACACCTATTCCTACACCCAGCCGCTGGGTGTCTGTGCCGGTATCACGCCGTTCAACTTCCCGGCCATGATCCCGCTGTGGATGTTCCCGATGGCCATTGCCTCCGGTAACACCTTCATTCTCAAGCCGTCCGAGCAGGACCCGCTGACCCCGATGCGTCTGGCGGAGCTGTTTGAAGAAGCAGGCGCCCCCAAGGGTGTGTTGCAGGTTGTCCACGGCGGTAAAGAACAGGTAGACGTGCTGCTGACCGATCCGGCCATCAAGGCTGTGTCCTTCGTTGGCTCCGTACCGGTGGGCCGTTACATCTACGAAACCGGCACCCGTAACATGAAGCGTGTACAGAGTTTCGCCGGCGCCAAGAACCACATGGTGATCTTGCCGGACGCGGACAAGAATCAGGTGGTCAAAGCTCTGGTAGGCGCATCGGTTGGTGCTGCCGGCCAGCGTTGCATGGCGATTTCCGTGGCCGTGTTCGTGGGCGAGGCCCAGGAGTGGATTCCGGAAGTGAAGGAAGCCCTGGCTGCGGTCAGACCCGGTGCCTGGAACGACAAGGGAGCCAATTATGGGCCGATTATCAGCAAGCAGGCGAAGCAGCGCGTGGAATCGCTGATTACCCGCGGTGAGGAAGAAGGCGCCAAGCTGCTGCTGGATGGCCGCAACTGCACCGTTGATGGTCTGCCTGACGGCAACTGGGTAGGGCCGACGCTGTTCGCCGGGGTCAAGCCGGAGATGGATGTCTACAAGGAAGAGATCTTTGGCCCGGTTCTGGCCTGCATGGAAGTGGACACCCTGGAAGATGCCATCAACCTGGTAAACGACAGTCCTTACGGTAACGGTACTTCCATCTTCACCAGCTCCGGTGGTGCAGCACGTCGCTATCAGCATGAGATCGAAGTGGGTCAGGTGGGTATCAACGTGCCCATTCCGGTGCCCCTGCCGTTCTTCTCCTTCACTGGCTGGAAAGGCTCCTTCTACGGTGACCAGCACGCCTACGGCAAGCAGGCGGTGAAGTTCTACACCGAGACCAAGACCATTACCTGTCGCTGGTTCAGCAGCGATGCGGTGGCTGAAACCAACTTCTCCATCCGCATGCGGTAAGGGGAGCCCATGAACTTTGATCTGACTGAAGATCAGCTGGCCTTCCGCGAGGCCGCCAGGGCCTTCGCGGAGAAGGCCATGGCGCCTCACGCTGCCAAATGGGATGCCGAGCATGTGTTCCCGGTGGAAGTGATTCGCGAGGCCGGTGAGATGGGCTTTTGCGGTATTTACACGCCGGAAGCCCAGGGCGGCATGGGGCTGTCGCGGCTGGATACCAGCGTGATCGTGGAAGAGCTGGCGGCTGCCTGTCCTTCCACGGCCGCCTACATCACCATCCACAACATGGCGACCTGGATGGTGGCGCAGTTTGGCAATGCCGATATCCAGAAACAGATCGCCCCGAAAATGGCCAGTGGTGAATGGTTGGGTTCCTACTGCCTGACGGAACCGGGTGCCGGCTCTGACGCCGGTAACCTGCGCACCAAGGCCACACGGGACGGCGACAGCTATGTACTGAATGGCAGCAAGGTGTTTATTTCCGGCGCTGGCGCCACTCAGATGCTGGTGGTGATGGCTCGTACCGGTGAGCCGGGCAGTGGTCCCAAGGGCATTAGTGCGTTTGTGGTGCCCGCTGACAGTGATGGCATCCACTACGGCAAGGCCGAGGAAAAAATGGGCTGGAACAGCCAGCCCACCCGCCAGATTACCTTCGAGAACGTACGCGTGCCGGCCAATAACCGGCTGGGTGAAGAAGGTCAGGGCTTCATGATCGCCATGAAAGGCCTGGACGGTGGGCGCCTTAACATTGCCACCTGCTCCATGGGTGGTGCCCAGGCGGCGCTGCTGCGCGCGCGCAATTACATGCACGAACGCGAGCAGTTCGGCCAGGCCCTGGCGGGCTTCCAGGCATTGCAGTTCAAGCTGGCGGACATGGCAACCAACCTGGTAGCCGCACGGCAGATGGTTCGCCTGGCAGCCTACCGGCTGGATCAGGGCGATACCGAAGCCACGCTGCATTGCGCCATGGCCAAACGCTTCGCCACCGATGCGTGTTTCGAGGTGTGCAACGAAGCACTTCAGCTCCACGGTGGTTACGGCTATATCCGCGAGTATCCGCTGGAGCGCTACGTACGCGACCTGCGGGTGCATCAGATTTTGGAAGGCACCAACGAAATCATGCGGCTGATCGTAGCCCGCCGGCTACTGGAGCCTGGTGTCGCTGAAGCTATTCAATAAACGCTTCTGCCAACTAACAAAAGGCGAGAATTCACATGAGCGAACTGATTCAGCTGGAAAAGCGCGGCCACACCGCGATCATCACCATTAACAACCCCCCGGCCAATACCTGGACCAAGGCGTCTTTGAAGGCGCTGGAAGAGACGATTGAGGCGCTCAACGCTGATCGCAATATCTTTGCGCTGGTGGTCACTGGCCAGGGCGAGAAGTTTTTCTCTGCCGGTGCCGACCTCAAGGCCTTCGCCGATGGCGACATTGGTAACGCCAGTGTCATGGCGCAGGCGTTTGGTCAGGCATTCGATGCCCTGGTTCGCTTCCGTGGCGTGTCAATTGCGGCCGTGAACGGCTATGCCATGGGGGGTGGCCTGGAGTGTGCCCTGGCCTGTGACATCCGCATTGCCGAGGAGCATGCCCAGATGGCATTGCCAGAGGCCACCGTTGGCCTGTTGCCCTGTGCCGGTGGCACCCAGAACCTGCCTTGGCTGGTCGGCGAAGGCTGGGCCAAGCGCATGATCCTGTGTGGTGAGCGTATCAAGGCCGACAAGGCCCTGAGCATCGGGCTGGTGGAGGAAGTGGTGCCGCAGGGCGCAGCCCTCGACAAGGCGCTGGAGCTGGCGGAGATGGCCGGCAAGCAGAGCCCGTCGTCTGTTGCCCGCTGCAAGACCCTGGTGATGAGCGCCCGTGACGGTCGCAGTCACGACGATGGCTGGAGAATGGAGCGGGAACTGTTTATCGAACTGTTCAGCACCGAAGACCAGCGCGAAGGCGTGAATGCGTTCCTTGAAAAGCGCACGCCGGAATGGAAAAACCGTTAAAAGCATCGATAAATCGGGCCGGATTACTGAGTGAATGGTATGAGCGATCAAGTAGTCATTTTTGAGGAACTGGAAGCCGCTGGCGGTAGCCGCATTGGTGTGGCACGGCTGAACGCTCCGCGCGCCATGAACGCATTGTCGCTGGAGATGATCCACCTGTTGAAGGCAAAGCTGGACCAGTGGGCCGCGGACGACACCATCGGCGCCGTGTGGCTGGAAGGCGAGGGCGACAAGGCCCTGTGCGCCGGCGGGGACATTGTGGCGCTGTATCGCGACATGACAGAGCCGCGCTCTGACAGTCGTGCCGTCAGTGAAGGGGATAGATTCTTCACCGACGAATACGAACTGGACTACCAGATTCACACCTATCCCAAGCCTTTTATTGTCTGGGGCAATGGCGTGGTGATGGGCGGCGGCATCGGCCTGATGTCTGGCGGCTCCCACCGCGTGGTGACGGAGCATTCACGTGTGGCGATGCCGGAAGTGAGTATCGGCCTGTACCCGGATGTCGGCGCTGGCTGGTTCCTCAACAAAATGCCGGGCCGGATCGGTTTGTTCCTGGGGCTGACCGGGGCGCGGATGAACGGCGCTGATGCGCTGTTTACCGGGTTGGCCGATCGGTTTATTCGCCACGACATGCGCGAGGAGGTCAAGCAGGCCTTGCAGCAGTCGGGCTTTGCCGGCCTTGAGGGTGGCGCCCATGCCGCTGTTAGCAAAGTGTTGCGCAGATTCGAGGAGGGCTCCCGCGAGGCAATGCCACAGGCCGTGGTACGCGAGCACTTTGATGTGATCCAGGTCCTTACCGACGGCGATTCGCTGGTGGACGTGGTGGATAACCTGAGCCAGTACGCCGGCGAAGATCCCTGGCTGATCAAGGCGGTCAAGACGGTCGCGGCGGCGTCGCCGGCGTCCCTGACTCTGACCTGGCAACACTATCACGACACCTTGCACGACAGCCTGTCCCAGGTTTTCGACAAGGAGCTTCAAATATCGAAACGCTGCCTGAAGATGGGTGAGTTTGCCGAGGGCGTCCGGGCACTGTTGATCGACAAGGACCTGAAGCCACGCTGGCATTTCCCGACACTGAAGAGCGTGGACCCGGAATGGATCGACCGATTCTTTATCGAGCCCTGAACAAAACCGAACAGACCAACACTGATCAAAAATGGAGAACAACAATATGGCGACTATCACATTTATCGGTCTTGGCAACATGGGTGGCCCCATGGCCGCCAACCTCGTTAAGGCGGGACACGACCTGACGGTGTTTGATCTGTCTTCCGAGGCGGTCAAGGCGCTCACCAGCGAAGGTGCGAAATCTGCAGCGACGATTCAGGAAGCAGTGGAGGGTGCCGAGGTGGTGATTTCCATGCTGCCTGCGGGCCAGCACGTGGAAGCGGTTTATCTGGGCGACAACGGCCTGCTGAAAAACCTGCCGTCCACCACATTGGTGATCGACTCCTCCACCATCGCACCGGAAACCGCGAAAGGTGTGGCCGAAACAGCTGTGGCGGCCGGTATCACCTTTATGGATGCGCCGGTCTCCGGCGGTGTTGGTGGCGCCAAGGCGGGCACGCTGACCTTTATCTGTGGTGGTGAGGCGGACGCGTTCGAGCGCGCCAAACCCATTCTTGAAGGTATGGGGAAGAACATCTTCCACGCTGGCCCCCACGGTTCCGGGCAGGTTGCCAAGATCTGCAACAACATGCTGCTGGCCATCCTGATGAGCGGTACCAGCGAAGCATTGGCACTGGGCGTGAAGAACGGCCTGGACCCTGCGGTACTGTCGGAAATCATGAAACAGAGTTCCGGTGGTAACTGGGCGCTGAACGTCTACAACCCCTGGCCGGGTGTCATGGAGGGTGTTCCGGCGTCCCGTGACTACGAAGGCGGTTTCCTGGTGAACCTGATGAACAAGGACCTGGGGCTGGCCTTCGACAATGCGGTCAAGAATCAGGCCCCCATCCCCATGGGGTCGTTGGCCCGTAACCTGTTTGCGCTCCATGCCAACGAGGGTAATGGCGGGCTGGATTTCTCCAGCATACAGAAGTTCTATTACCGCGAGCAGGGCTGAACAGGCAGCGCCTTCAGGGCCATCTGGGCCGAGCTTTTCGTTCATGCTGATGGGTTTTGAAGGCGCTTATTTTTAGCTTTAAGTTTACCTTTACGTAAACTATAGCCTGTGATACACATTGAGTTCAGAATTTGCCACAACAATAAAAGGACTGGATTATGAGCCTCCCGGATTACCAATCGGTCTATGACAATTTCGACCCCGCCAGCCTCGAAGCCGAGATTCTGGAGGGTAACCTGAACGATGGCCTGAACGTCTGTACGGAAATCTGTGACAAATGGGCAGACGACCCCCAACGGGTTGCGCTTTATTACGAAAAAGCTGACGGCGGTTCCGGCAAGCTGACCTTCGCCGAGCTGAAAGAACAATCCGCCCGTTTTGCGAACTACCTGACCTCCCGCGGTATCGGCAAGGGCGACCGGGTTGCCGCCCTGCTGCCTCGCAGCCCTGAGTTGTTGATTGTCATCGCGGGCGCCCTTCGCGCTGGCGCCGTTTACCAGCCGCTGTTCACCGCCTTTGGCCCTGGTGCCATCGAGTATCGTTTCGAGCGCGCCAGCACCAAACTGGTGGTCACTGACCCCGTCAACTACCCGAAACTTACCGAGGTCAAGGACTGCGCACCTGTGGTGTGCGTGAGCGCGGCCGAAGTCAGTGGCGATATCCCGGACTTTGAAAAGACACTGGCAGAGCAGTCTGGCCAGTTTGAACCGGTACTGATCAAGGGTGGTGATCCGTTCCTGCAGATGTTTACCTCGGGTACGGTTGGTAAGTCCAAGGGTGTTGCGGTTCCTGCCAAGGCGTTGCTGGCGTTTTACGTGTACATGAAATATGCCATCGACCTGCGGGACGATGATGTGTTCTGGAACGTGGCTGATCCGGGCTGGGCCTACGGTCTTTACTACGCCGTGGTGGGCCCGTTGCTGATGGGGCATGCCACCCATTTCAACCCGGGCGCGTTTACCCCGGAAACCACCTACGACATGATCCGCAAGTACAAGATCACCAACCTGGCGGCGGCCCCGACTGCTTATCGGTTGCTGAAAGCCAATGACCACGTTCTTCCGGAAGGAGAGAATCTTGGCCTTCGGGTGGCCAGCAGTGCCGGTGAGCCGCTGAACCCGGAAGTGGTGAGCTGGATTGAGCGGCGTCATTTCTGCCCGGTCAAGGACCACTATGGCCAGACCGAAACCGGCATGACCTGCTGTAACTTCCATGGCCTTGATCATCCAGTGCGCCAGGGCTCCATGGGCTATTCCTCTCCTGGCCACAAAGTCGTTGCCCTCAATGAAAAGAATGAAGTTGTGGGCGAAGGTGAGATCGGCCAGTTGGCAGTGGATGTGAACGCCTCGCCATTGTTCCATTTCGACGGCTACACCTGGGGCGAAAAAGACCCGTTCGTGAATGGCTACTACCTCACCGGCGATATGGTGGTGAATCATGGCGGTGGCTGCTTCTCATTCAGCGGCCGTGACGATGACATTATCACCACTGCTGGTTACCGTGTGGGCCCGGCCGATGTGGAAAGCACCCTGCTGGAGCACAAGGCGGTGGCCGAGTCTGGTGTGGTGGCGAAGCCCGACGAAAAGCGGGGCTCTATTATCAAGGCTTATGTGGTTATCAAGGGTGACCAGGAGCCTGAAAGCGAAGATGCCCTGAAGGACGAGCTGCAGGAGCTGGTTCGCCATCGCCTTTCCGCTCACGCCTATCCCCGTGAAATTGAATTCGTGGATGAGCTGCCGAAAACCCCCAGTGGCAAGATCCAGCGCTTTGTTCTGCGTAACCAGGCGAAGGAAGAGAAACAGGGATGATTGTCACCTTCGAGGAGCTGCAGGCCTTCCTCGCCGAGCAGTTTCCCCAGGGTGCCCGCTACGGCACCCTGCAGGAACTGGGCGACGGTTGGGCCGAAATGAAGCTGGAGGTTGCTGAAGAGCATCTGCGCCCCGGCGGCACGGTGTCCGGCCCCGCCATGATGGCGTTGGCGGACGTGGCCCTGTATGCCGCCCTGCTGGGAAAAATCGGCCTGGTGCCGCTGGCGGTGACCAGTAACCTCAACATCAACTTCCTGCGCAAGCCCGTGGCCCACAGCCCGATCCGGGCGCGGGCCAGCATGCTGAGAATCGGCAAGACCAGTGGGGTGGGTGAAGTCTATATTCTCTCCGATGGCCTGGAAGACCCGGTTGCCCATGCCACCATCACCTACGCGATTCCGGCGCAGCGGTGACGGCATGAACGTCAGCAATCTTTCGGTTTCCCTGGGGGAGGGCGTCAGGGTTCAGGCCCAGCGCCTGAGCCACGGTGACCGTACCGGGCCTGTGTTGGTGTTCCTGCATGAATCCCTGGGCAACATTGCCTTGTGGAAGCAGTTCCCGCGCCAGTTGGCGGAGGTCACGGGCCTCGATGCGCTGATTTATGAGCGCCGTGGTTACGGTGCCTCCAGTGACGAGCCGTTGCCCCGTCCCTACGATTATCTGGAGCAGGAAGGCACCGTGTGGTTGCCCCGGCTGCTGGATGCGCTGGCGATTGATGAGGTGATTCTGGTGGGCCACAGCGATGGCGGCTCCATTGCCCTGATTGCCGCAGCAGCGTTGGAAGGGCGGGTAAAAGGGTTGGTCACCATGGCCGCCCATACCTGGGCCGATCACCTCACCCTGGCTGGTATCCGCGACATGCGCCGTCGCTACCTGGAAGAAGGTATTCGCGAGAAGTTACTGCGCCATCACGGCGAACGCACTGATGCGTTGTTCTACGCCTGGCAGGACGTCTGGCTGGATGAGGGATTTCAAGAGTCCATGGACTTTGGCCCTTGGCTGGACGCCATTCGTTGCCCGGCTATGATCATTCAAGGGGACGATGATGAATATGGCGTTCCAGAGCAGGTGACCCGGATTGTGGAGGGTATCGGGCATCGGGCTGAACCGGTGTTCATGGCTGGCACGGGGCATTCGCCCCACTTGCAGCAGCCTGCCCAGGCGCTGACGTTGGTCAGTGATTTTTTGCGAATGGCGATTGGCCAAAAAAGTACGATTTTCGGTTGACGTTTACGTAGACGTCAATCTACTCTGTACACAGTATAAACGCACAACAATAACAAAGGTAGAATGGCTCATGAGTGACCCGTTCGTTCTGGAGACCCAAAGCCTCGTCAAAGAGTTCAAGGGCTTTGTGGCGGTCGATGACGTTAACCTGAAGGTGCAGCGTGGCCACATACATGCCCTGATCGGCCCTAATGGCGCGGGCAAGACCACGGTATTCAACCTGCTCACCAAATTCCTGATTCCTACCCGAGGCAAAATCCTGTTCAAGGGTGAGGACATCACTTCAATGAAATCGGCGGCCATTGCCCGCAAAGGGGTGGTCCGTTCCTTTCAGATTTCTGCGGTTTTCCCCCATATGACGGCGCTCGAGAACATTCGCGTCGCTCTGCAGAGCTTTGAAGGAAACTCCTTCCGCTTCTGGAAATCCGGCGAGTCCCTGAACAAGCTCAATGAGCGTTGCATGGAACTGCTGGACAGTGTGGGGCTGACTGAATTCGCCAATACCACCACCGTCGAACTCGCCTACGGTCGTAAACGCGCCCTGGAACTGGCCACCACTCTGGCCATGGAGCCGGAGCTGCTGTTGCTGGATGAGCCCACACAGGGAATGGGCAGTGAAGACGTGGAGCGGGTCGTTGAACTGGTGCGCAAGGCCGCTCAAGGCCGCACGGTGCTGATGGTGGAACACAACCTGGGTGTGGTCAGCAAACTGTGCGACCGGGTCACCGTGCTGGCACAGGGGGCCGTGCTCACCGAAGGCGACTACCAACAGGTGTCCGATGACCCCCGTGTGCGTGAGGTGTATATGGGTGGCACGGCCACCAAGAAGCAGGAGGCGGCGGAATGACCCAGGCCCACTCGAAAGATTACGAACAGCTACGAATCTCCGGGCTTCACGCGTTCTATGGCGAGTCCCACATTCTCCATGGCATTGATCTGGAGGTTCAGCGCGGGGAACTGGTCACCCTTCTGGGCCGCAACGGGGCCGGGCGTAGCACCACCCTGAAAGCGATTATGAATATGGTGGGCCGCCGCACCGGCTCGATCATGATTAACGGTGAGGAGACCATGACGTGTGCGCCTCACCACATTGCAAGGTTGGGAGTAGGGTATTGCCCCGAACACCGGGGCATTTTTTCCGGACTCAATGTCATGGAAAACCTGACGCTTCCGCCGGTCGTCCGAAGTGGCGGCATGGGGTTGGAGGAAATTTTCTCCATGTTCCCCAACCTGTACGAGCGCCGTACCAGCCCTGGCACCAAACTATCGGGTGGTGAGCAGCAGATGCTGGCCATGGCCCGGATTCTGAGAACGGGCGCCAACATGCTGTTGCTGGATGAAATCACCGAAGGCCTGGCTCCGGTCATCGTTGAAACACTGGGCGAGGTGTTGGTCAAGCTGAAGGAAAAAGGCCTGACCATTGTCCTGGTTGAGCAAAATTTCCATTTCGCCGCACCCCTGGCGGACCGTCACTATGTGATGGAACACGGCCAGATTGTGGAGGAGATCAGCGCCGACGAGCTTGAGGCCAAGCAGTCGATGCTGGACAAGTACCTGGGTGTGTAAGGCCTGGGGATGAGAGTGAAATAAAGAGTGCAACAAGAGCAATAAGAACGAAACCCGAAAACCAACGCAAAGACAGTAGCGGAGAAACAACAATGACAATCACCAAAAAGCTTCTGACATCAGCGATTGCATCAGCCATGTTTGTGGGTGCTGCCCAGGCTGAGATATCCGACAACACCGTTAAAATCGGTTACCTGGCCGACATGTCCGGCACCTATCGTGACCTGGCCGGCCCCAATGGCCAGACAGCCCTGGAAATGGCCATCGCGGACTTCGGTGGCACGGTCAATGGCGCCAAGATCGAAGTGGTCAGCGCGGATGATCGTAACAGCCCGGATTCCGCCTCCAGTACTGCCCGGCGCTGGGTGGAGAACGAGAACGTTGATTTGATCGCCGGCCTGGTTGCTTCCTCGGTCACCATTGCCGTCAGCAACATCCTGGAAGAAAACGACAAACTGGGTATCGTCTCCGGTTCTGCCGCGTCCAGTATTACCAACGAGCACTGCACGCCGAACCACATCCACTACGTGTATGACACCTATCCGCTGGCCAACGGTACGGCAAGCGCGGTGGTTAAAGAAGGTGGCAAGAGCTGGTTTATCCTGACCGCTGACTATGCCTTCGGTCACGCCCTGGAAGGCGACGTAACCCGTGTGGTGGAAGAGAATGGCGGCGAAGTGATGCAGGCAGTGCGTCATCCCTTCCCAACCTCTGACTTCTCGTCCTTTATCCTGCAGGCGCAGTCCTCAGGCGCTGACGTGGTGGCCCTGGCAAACGCCGGTGCAGACACCACCAATGCCATCACTACCGCCGGTGAATTCGGCCTGACCCAGTCCGGCCAGACCCTGGCGGCGCTGTTGTTGTTCCTGACCGACGTTCACGCACTGGGTGCTCAGTCTGCCCAGGGTATCCAGCTCACCACCGGCTGGTACTGGGACATGAACGACGAAACCCGTGCCTGGTCTGACCGTTTCATGGAAAAAACCGGCGTTCGTCCCACCATGGTTCACGCCGGTATCTACTCCAGCACCATGCAGTACCTGAACGCTGTGAAGGCCACCGGTTCGGATGCCGCCCAAACGGTACGCAAGCAGATGATGGATACGCCGATCAACGACATGTTTGCCAAGAACGGCATCATTCGTGAGGACGGCCGTATGGTTCACGACATGTACCTGGCGGAAGTGAAAACGCCCGAGGAGTCCAAGAGCGAGTGGGACCTGTACGACATCGTACGCACCATCCCGGGGGACGAGGCCTATCGCCCGCTGTCTGAGAGCAAGTGCAAGCTCGTAACCAAAAACTGATGTTCTGACCGACTGGGCCGTCCCGCGCTATCCAGCAGTGCTGGCGGGGCGGCCACTGACCTGCAGACACGCAACTTGTGAATGATCCGTTGCGCTGCTTTTGGAGTTTGTAACATGACCGAGATTCTGGGAGTCCCCGTGGCCGTGCTGTCTGGCCAGTTGATGCTCGGGGTGATCAATGGTGCCTTTTACGCTCTGCTGAGCCTCGGCCTGGCGGTAATATTTGGCCTGCTGAAAATCATCAACTTCGCCCACGGTGCCATGTACATGCTCGGTGCGATGTGTACCGTACTGATTTTTGATGCCTTCGGAGTCAACTACTGGGTAGCGCTTTTCGTCGCACCCGTGATTGTTGGCTGTTTCGGCATTCTGCTGGAGTACTTCCTGTTGCGCCGCATCGCGGGCCAGGATCACATCTACAGCCTGTTGTTGACCTTCGGGATTGCACTGATCCTTCAAGGTGTTCTGACCAATATTTACGGCGTTTCTGGCCTGCGTTATTCCATGCCGGAGGTGTTCAGAGGTGGTATGAACCTCGGGTTCATGTTCCTTCCCTACTATCGAGCCTGGGTGATCGTCGCTGCCTTGCTGGTGTGCTTCGCAACCTGGTTCATGATTGAGAAAACCCGGCTTGGCTCCTACCTGCGGGCCGGCACGGAAGATTCCCAGCTGATGCAGGGGTTTGGCATCAATGTGCCACTGCTGATCAGCCTCACTTACGGTTTTGGTGTCATGCTCGCCGCCTTCGCCGGTGCGCTTGCCGCACCCATATATTCGGTATCGCCGGTAATGGGCTCCAACATACTCATCGTGGTGTTTGCTGTGGTCGTCATCGGCGGCATGGGTTCTATCGCCGGAGCCGTCGTTACCGGCCTGATGATGGGGGTAGTAGAAGGGTTCACCAAAGTGTTCTACCCGGAAGGGTCGGCAGCCGTGATCTTCCTGGTGATGGTGGTTGTTCTGTTGATTCGCCCGTCGGGCCTGTTTGGTAAGGAGGCATAGTCATGGCGAACGCAACCACGCAGACAGATATCCAGCAAAGCATTATTCAGCAGCAGAAATCCGAGCAACGCAAGAAGCAGATTTTGAATCTTGTGCTGCTGGCGCTGCTCCTATTGGCACCGGCGGTGATGTACCCCGTGTTCCTGATGAAAATCCTGTGCTTCGCCCTGTTCGCAGTGGCGTTCAACCTCCTGCTGGGTTACACCGGCCTGCTGTCTTTCGGGCACGCTGCGTTCCTGGCGGCGGGCTCATACACCACCGGTTACCTGCTCTCGAATTTCTCCGGTCTGACGACCGAAATGGGGATTCTGGTGGGCACAGCGGCGGCAACGGTGTTGGGGCTCGGCTTCGGGGTTGTGGCCATTCGCCGCCAGGGAATCTATTTCGCGATGATCACCCTGGCGTTGGCGCAACTGGTCTACTTCTTCTTCGTACAGGCCCCGTTTACCGGTGGTGAGGACGGTATGCACGGCGTACCCCGCGGCCACCTGTTCGGCTTTGTTGACCTGAGTAACAACTACGCCATGTACTATTTCGTGCTGGCGGTCTTCCTCGGAGGCTATCTGGCGGTGCAGCGCATTGTCGGCTCGCCCTTCGGGCAGGTGCTCAAGGCGATCAAGCAGAACGAGCCCAGGGCGGTGTCCCTTGGCTACAACGTGGATCGCTACAAGCTCCTCGCATTCGTGATCTCTGCAGGCCTGGCCGGCCTGGCCGGATCGGTGAAAACCGTGGTGTTCCAGCTTGCGTCTCTCAACGACGCTCATTGGCACATGTCCGGCGAAGTCATCCTGATGACTCTGTTGGGTGGTACCGGCACGTTGCTGGGCCCGGTGGTCGGTGCCACTTTCGTGGTGAACCTGGAATATCAGCTGGCCCAGGGGCCGCTGGGTGACTGGGTAGATCCCATTCTTGGCGGTATCTTCGTGCTGACGGTGATGGCCTTCCGCTCGGGTATTGTGGGTGAGATCCAGAACTTCATGCGCAAGAACATGAGTTAATCGTCGCTGGCCGCCCAACTGCCATACCCCAACGCCATGACCCGGGCCACTTCGGCCTCGGGTATGGCTGTCAGGTCGCCCAGTTCCAGGGTGTCGTAGTGAAACACATAGAGGCGGGACGTGAATTCCGCCACGGGCAGGGACGCCTCACCCCGAATCTCTCCATTTCCCCGGGTTGAGCAGGTGATGCCCTGGCCCCAGTCCTGGCCGCTGTCGTTATTGGGGTTGAAGAAGTACACCCGCATTTCGTTTCTGGGGCTCAGGGCCACTCGCAGGATAGTAATGGCATGTCGGCCGACGAAGCGGGCGGCGCTGTCGGTAACGGCGATGCCGGCAGGCTGGTGGTGAATCACCGGAATGTTGCCGTTGTAGTAGGGGTGATAGCTGGCGTAGAAGTGCCGGATGAAATCGTCGTAGTCGGTGACTTCCCCAGTATGGATATCGGCCACCACCTTGAAGCCGTGGCTGACCCACCAGCCATAGAACTCCGGGTTGATCCAGCGGTGGGCGTCGTCGTTACGGTCTTCGCAGCGCCGCCACATCTCACCGTATATCCGGTCCAGGTGGGGAATCAGTATCAGTGACACCGGGTCCACATCCACCGGGGTGTCCTTGACCAGACCCGGCTCCAGGTTCTTGGACGATACTTCCCAGCCTTCAAACCGACTCAGTACCTCGTTGTCGCGGGCTGCCCAGGTGAGTACCTGCAGCAGGTAATCAGCCTCGTTGGCCGCCCACATGGACAATCCTATGGCAGACTGGCAACTGGGGTTGTTGCCCTGGCCCACGCCCAGTGGCTGGCCCAGAAGGTTGAGCACGCCGGCCAGCAGGAACACTCTTGGTGGAACCTCATCGCCGAACGCTTCTGACAGAGCCTGCTCGGTTTCCGCCGATAATTTAAGCTTGATCTGCCGCCACAGTGCCTGGGCGACCGGTGGGGTGAACAGCGAACCCCGCTCCAGCATCATGGTCAGCCCGTAGACCGCCTGACAGGTTTCCGGATGGATGGCTTCATCAATCAAGGCATCTACAAGCTGGTTGTAGCAGTAGAGGTCATCCAGCCCGGTCATTGTCAGGCCCAGGGCCGTGGGGATAAGTTCGTCCTCGCCACTCGTACGAAGGAACCGTAAGAACACGGCATGATAAGGGGACGCAAGCCCGGTGTCGTGCATGTTGCGGGCGAACTCGCTGGCTTCCGCGGACAGTTCAACGTCGTCCATCTGGGTCAGGCGTAGCTGGTAAACGTCCAATCCGGGGTCTTCGCGGCTGCCGGGTGTGGGTGCGAACAGGGCCCGTACCAGCCGGGTGGCGTCGGCCGTGCCGGTGGTTTTCAGTTCCGGGTCGTACAGGCATTTGGCGATCTGGCCAATCATGTCGCAGATGCTGTCCACCTGCACAGGGCCTTGTTCCAGTAGCCGCCACACCTCAGCCACCAGGCTGTCCAACAGGTTCTCGTAGCCAAGGTGGGATATCAGGTATTGGTATAGCCCCAGCACCAGGGGGCCGAGTTGCTTGGGCCGTTCGCGATCGGCTTCGGTGAGAGTGCCAGACAGCAGGTCCAGGTTCAGGGCCATCACCTGGGTGAGGAAATGCCGGGCCTGCTCGGAGGAAATGCCAGGGTGAAAATAGTCACCGCGCACCACCGCCAGCAGCCGTATTTCGCTGATCGCCTCGACAACGGTGGTAACCGCACCGGCTTCCCGCAGTGAGTGCTTGGCCAGGGCAGGTTGCAGGGTGGCAGGTTTAGACCAGTCACTGGTGCCGAATATACCGGCGGATTCCAGAGCGCGAACCCGACGGTACAGGACATCGAAACCTCCCGGCAGCGTCATTAGAAGGCGCGCACGCTCCAGCAGCCCCAGGCTGGAGGCTTGTGGTGACGCGCTGCGGGCGCGGGCAAAGTCTGCCAGAGCGGCATCGAATTGTAATGAAGCCTGGGCAAGATCCAAGGGTTAACTCCTTTTTTCGTTTTTCCTCGCTCCGTCACTCGCAGTGTAGTCGGCCCCGGGCCAGAGACAAAGCTGGCGATGATCAGGTCGTCCAGCAGAAGTTGTGTCAATCGTTTATGGTGTAGGTACAGATATACGACTCTGTCTCGGAGGCCTGTTTGATCGACTATACCCTGCTGACATTGGCCATCGCCCTGCTCGCGGTGACCGTCCTCGGCAAAGTGCGCCTTCATGACTGGTGGATCCGTGCCTGTGAGTTCCCCCGTGTTCAGATTGTCAGCCTGGCGGTATTGGTGGCGTTCGCAGCGCTATGGCTGGAGAACGATGGCCTGCAAAAGTGGGTGCTTGCGATATTGGTGGTGGTGCTTGCGTTGCAGCTGTATCGCATTTTGCCGTGGACACGCTTATGGCCCCTGCAGGTGCAATCAGCGGAGTCCGGCCAGGAAGACCGCTGTGTCACATTGATGATTGCCAACGTACTGACGCCCAACCGCAACAGCGAGGGTCTGATTCGCCAGGTCCAGGAACACCGGCCAGATGTGTTGCTGACTCTGGAATCGGATCAGTGGTGGGGCGATCAGCTGGATGCGGCTTTTGGTGACTGGCCGACCATTATCCGCGTGCCGCTGGACAACCTCTATGGCATGCATCTGTATTCGAGGCTGCCGTTGGACGAGGCTCAGGTGAGCTACCTGATTCAGGATGATATCCCTTCGATCCACGGCTGGCTGAGGTTACCCTCGGGTGATCGTGTGAAACTGCACGCCGTGCATCCGCGCCCACCGGCACCCAGTGAAAGTGAGGAGTCCCTGTGGCGGGATGCTGAACTGTTACTGATCGGCCAACAGATTCATAAAGATGGTTACCCCGCCATTGTCGCCGGTGACCTGAACGATGTGGCCTGGTCCCGCACCACGCGGCTGTTTTGCCGCGTCAGCGGCATGCTGGACCCGCGTCGGGGGCGGGGCATGTTCAACAGCTTTCACGCCGAACGCTGGTACCTGCGCTGGCCGCTGGACCACGTCTTCACCACCGAGCATTTTACGCTGGGCAGAATTGAACGGCTCGCCCCCTTTGGTTCCGACCACTTCCCGATACTGACCACGCTGTGCTTCCGCCCTTCAAGAGCAGATGAGCACGAAGCTCCGGAAGCGGACCGCGACGAGCACCAGGAAGCCCGTGAGAACATTCGCGAAGGCAAGATTCGGGATCAGGATGACTAGGCGCGCTGTGGTATGTCCCTATCTTGCAAATTGCCCCGGAAAGCAGGATAAAGGAGCCTTGAAAATCTCCTGTGCCGGCCCCTCGCCACAGGCCTGTTTGAGTTTTGAAAGGCTGACCTTATGGGTTCTGGTTTTGCGAGCGCTGACGCATTCCTTCAGGCACACCCCGAACTGCAGTTTATTGACCTGCTGATCCCGGATATGAACGGCATTGTCCGCGGTAAACGCGTGGACCCTTCAACCCTGCCCAAGGTGTTTGAGCGGGGCATCGCGATGCCGGCGTCCATCTTTGCCCTGAATATCCAGGGCACTACCGTGGAAGAGACCGGTCTGGGCCTGGATATCGGCGAGGCGGACCGTGTGTGCCTGCCCATCGACGGTACGCTCACCATGGAACCCTGGCAGAAGCGGCCCACTGGCCAACTGCTGCTGACCATGTATGAGCTGGATCGTGAGACGCCCTTTTTTGCGGACCCGCGCGTGGTGCTGCAGAACATCGTCAAGCGGTTTGAAGAACTGGGCCTGACGCCGGTGGCGGCCTATGAGCTGGAGTTCTACCTGATCGACCAGGAAAACCTCGCCGGCCGACCCCAGCCTCCCAAGTCGCCCATTTCCGGCAAGCGCCCGGCGGGCACCCAGGCCTATTCCATCGACGACCTGGATGAATACGCGGAATTCCTGGCGGATGTGCTTGATGCGGCCCATGAACAGGAATTGCCGGCGGATGCCCTGGTGGCGGAATCCGCCCCTGGCCAGTTTGAGGTGAACCTGCATTACGTGGATGACGCCGTGCAGGCCTGTGACCACGCCACCCTGCTCAAGCGCCTGATCAAGAACATGGCCTACGACCATGAGATGGACACCACCTTCATGGCCAAGCCCTACCACAACCAGGCGGGTAGCGGCATGCACCTGCATGTCAGCCTGGTTGATGGGGAAGGGCGCAATGTATTTGCCGGCGATGCCGAGGAGCCCAACGACATGCTGCGCTGGGCCGTTGGTGGGCTGGTGGCCACCATGAACGACGCCATGGCGTTGTTCTGCCCCAACATCAACTCTTACCGCCGGTTCAGCCCGGAGTATTACGTGCCCAGTGCGGCGACCTGGGGTGTGGATAACCGCACGGCCAGCCTGCGACTGCCGGGTGGAGATCCCGAGGCGCTGAGGATTGAGCACCGCGTTGCGGGTGCTGATGCCAACCCGTATCTGCTGATGGCGGCGGTGTTGGCGGGCATTCACTACGGTATTTCCAACCGCATCGAGCCACCGCCGGTGACCGTGGGCAATGCCCACGAACAGCACGAAGCCAGTCTGGTGAATAACCTGCGGGATGCGTTGCGGGAGCTCGGTCAGTCGCCGGTGATGGCGGACTATCTGGGAAGGGAATTTCTGGATGTGTTCGTCGCCTGCAAGGAGCACGAACTGAACGAGTTCGAAATGACCATCTCAGATCTCGAATATCTCTGGTACCTGCATACGGTTTAATGGCTTCCCGTCATCCGATAACGGCGCCACAGGGCGCCGTTTTTCGTGGGAACTATTCAAGCACCAGCCAGGTGGCCTTCAGTTCCGTGTATTTATCGAATGCATGCAGGGACTTGTCGCGCCCGTTGCCGGACTGCTTGAAACCGCCGAACGGTGCAGTCATGTCGCCACCGTCGTAGTGGTTGATCCACACGCTGCCGGCCCGCAGTGCCTTGGCCACTTTGTGGGCGGTGTTGATATTGGAGGTCCACACGGCGGCTGCGAGCCCATAGATGGAATCGTTGGCAATCTCAATGGCCTCCTCGGCGGTGGTGAAACCGATCACCGAGAGCACCGGCCCGAAGATTTCCTCCGAGGCAATGCGCATGCGGTTGTTCACGCCATCGAACACCGTGGGTTGCACGAACAGACCTCCGGTCTCTGCCATCACTCGTTGACCGCCTTCCACCAGTGTTGCCCCTTCCGACTGGCCAATGCCGATGTAGTCGATGATGCGATCAAGCTGAGCCTGGTCGACGATGGCGCCGCAGGTGGTTGCCGGGTCCAGTGGATGGCCGGGGCGCCAGGTTTTCAGGGCCTCGCGGATCAGCCCAACGAATTCGGTGCGGATGCTTTCCGCCACCAGCAAACGGCTACCGGCGGTGCAGACTTCGCCCTGGTTGAAGGCAATGGCGCTGGCGGCTTCGGCGGCGGCTTTTTTCAGGTCCGGGGCATCCGCAAACACGATGTTGGGGCTCTTGCCGCCGGCCTCCAGCCACACCCGTTTCATGTTGGACTGGCCGGCGTAGACCATCAGTTGCTTGGCCACGTTGGTGGAACCGGTGAACACCAAGCAGTCCACGTCCATGTGCAAGGCCAGGGCCTTACCCACGGTATGGCCGAAACCGGGGAGTACGTTGAACACGCCGTCGGGTATGCCGGCTTCGGTGGCCAGTGCCGCCAGGCGAATGGCTGTGAGCGGCGATTTTTCCGAGGGTTTGAGGATCACTGAGTTCCCGGTGGCCAGCGCCGGCGCGATTTTCCAGGCCGCCATGATCATCGGGAAGTTCCAGGGCACGATGGCGGCCACCACACCCATAGGCTCCCGGGAAATCATGCCGATCTGGTTATGGGGCGTGGGGGCGAGTTCCCCATACACCTTGTCGATGGCTTCGGCGGTCCAGCGTATGGCGCGGGCGGTGGCCGGTACGTCCACCGTACGGGCATGGCTGATGGGTTTGCCCATATCCAGGGTATCCAGCAGGGCCAGTTCGTCGCCGTGGGCTTCGATCAATTCCGCAAAGCGAATCAGCACAGCTTTGCGTTTGGCCGGGGCCAGCTCACGCCAGTCGCCGCGCTCAAAGACTTTTCGGGCGATGGCTACGGCTTTGTCCGCATCGGCTTTGTCGCAACTGGCCACTTGGGCCAGTTCGCGGCCGTTTACCGGGCTGATCGACGGAAAGGTTTCACCGTTTACCGCCCAGCGATAACTGCCCTTTACATAGGCGCGGCCCTCTATGGCGAGGGTGTCGGCCATTGCCTGCCACTCGGGCTGGCTAGTGGGTGTTCCGGAAATGGCATTGGTGGATACAGGGTCAGACATGGCGGCCTCGAAGGCAAAGGAATGGCGTCATCATAGCAGGTGTTTGAGCCGCGTCGACGGCCTTCCATATAGGTACAAGAACGTGTCTTCCCGTGGGCTGAAAGCCGGCATAGACTGAGTTCGGCGGGCAACAGGATTGCCCTTTTCATTGCCTGCCAAAGAACCCTTTTTGATAACCCATTTGGCACAACTCCATGACCCAGCATTCCCCGGTTCCATCCTATTACGCGGCATCGGCCAATCCGGCCCCTACACGGCCGGTGCTCCAAGGCGCTTGCGAGGCCGATGTATGCGTGGTTGGTGCCGGCTACAGCGGGTTGTCCACGGCGCTCTTCCTGGCTGAAGCCGGTTTCCGGGTGGTGGTTCTGGAAGCGGCCACCGTGGGCTGGGGTGCCTCCGGCCGCAATGGCGGGCAGATCGTCAACAGCTTCAGCCGTGACCTCGACGCAATCGAACGCCAGACCACAGCGGATCACCTGACCCACTTGGCGTCCATGGCGTTTGAAGGCAGCCAGATCATCCGTCAACGGGTGCGGGATTACGGCATCCAGTGCGACCTTAAAGAGGGTGGCATTTTCGCGGCCCTGAACGCACGGCAGCTCAGCCATCTGGAGGATCAACAGGCACTCTGGCGGCGGTTCGGGTACGGGAATCTGGAACTGCTGGACCGGGAAGGAATTCGTGCCCGGGTTGGCACCGAGCGCTATGTCGGCGGTGCGATTGATCACACCGGCGGCCACATCCATCCCCTGAACCTGGCCCTGGGCGAGGCGGCTGCCCTGGAATCTCTCGGTGGCGTGATCCACGAACATTCAGCCGTTACTGACATTGTTCATGGCCAACCTGCCACGGTGAAAACCGATCAAGGCGAAGTGCGGGCAGCGTTTGTGGTGCTGGCGGGCAATGCCTATCTCGGCGGACTGGTGCCGGAACTGGGCGCCAAGTCCATGCCCTGCGGCTCCCAGATCATCGCCACCGAGCCGCTTGATGATGAGGTCGCTAAACGCCTGCTGCCACAAGACAACTGTGTGGAAGACTGCAACTACCTGTTGGATTACTTCCGCCTGTCTGGCGACAAACGCCTGATCTACGGCGGTGGCGTGGTCTATGGCGCCCGCGACCCGGCCAACATTGAACGGCTGATTCGCCCCAATATGCTGAAAACGTTCCCGCAGCTGGCCGATGTGAAGATCGACTACGCCTGGACCGGCAACTTCCTGCTCACCCTGTCACGCCTGCCGCAAATGGGCCGGCTGCAGAACAACGTGTTTTATTCCCAGGGCTGCTCCGGCCATGGCGTAACCTTTACCCATGTTGCGGGCAAGGCGTTGGCAATCGCCATCCAGGGCCAGGCCGAACGTTTCGACGCCTTCGCCAGCCTGCCGCATTACCCGTTTCCGGGAGGGCGGGCGTTTCGGGTACCTTTGACGGCAGTAGGGGCCTGGTATTACGCGTTGCGGGATCGGTTGGGGGTGTAAGGAAGCCGGCAGCCTATGTGTTGCTGTAAATCGACAGCTCCCGGGCGTGCCGCTCTGGTTTGGGGTCATCAATGGACTCCACGGCTTCGATCTGCGTAATGTAGTCCGCCGGCAAGCCGTTTTCCCGGGCGCCGATGAGCACGTGGTCCTTGTACCAGTGGAAGGGTTTAAGTGAGTTGTTGATGCGGGTGGCATAATACATCCAGGCGCGCAGGGTGCCTTGTTCGGTTTTCAGCTCAACCTGCTTCTCATCGTAGCCAAACCCCAGAGCTTCATGTCGGTCCAGGTCGGACTTTTCTGCATCGGCAATCTCGTAGACTACACCCATCACCCGGTCTCCCGAATGGCCGGTGTCCTCCGCGTTGCATTTGGCCGAACCGTCCCCGGCAGATTTATGGAAGCGGAGCCGATGAGCGGGGAGTTCTGTCACGGCCACGAACCTGGCAGAGGGCACTCGTGCCCTAAGTCTTCGGTGTGACATGTTGGAGCCGTAGCAGAAGCAGAGCATGGGGTTGCCTGGTGGTCAGATAGGGGTTCAGTTTTGTTAAGCCGGATTGGGCTTAATTCTGAAGGATGCGTTCAAGATTGTTTAGGGCATCAGCATGGTTAGCCGCGCTCATTTTCTTGAGATTTCGCAATTTCCATCGCACCGCCGGTAGGCGTTCAACATCTTCCAGGCCTAACAGAGCCCACTCCGGAGAGCATCGCTTGAACGTTAGCAAGAATTGCCGCTCTTGTTTCGTTATTGACGAGTTAACCAGATCAACAAGGTTCTCACGAGTTGTTTCCAGCTCTGACAGTGGCACTTCTATATGCGCCATACTTTGGAATTCGCCCTCATACAGGCCCGCAATGTCCTTGAAGTGCGGCCTCAACAGTTCTGAAATGGGCCTGTTGTGGCTGATGATATAGACCAGCAGTGCCTTCCGCAGGTTTTCGGTAAGCCCTTCGTTGTCAAGCAGCATTTTCACATCGAATAGGTCCCGAGGGTGTTGACGATCCAATGCCGCACATATTTTCCCTGCGTAGAGGTCTGCGAAATCAACTACCTGAATTTCCGCGTACCCGAATTCTTCTTCGACGTCTTTGCTGACGGGGATAACGGTAGGGGCGTAAACAGTCCCCCGTAGCACTGGTGACAGCTCAATTTTGATCTGGGCTCCATCTTTGCCGACGGTAAGCCGTAGAGCATCGCCCTTGTTTTGGAATGATTCGATAACGCTTGTACCCCTAATTCCGTAACGAATCGATTCAGCTAATTCAGAGAGGTTTTTTCTGATTGTATCTAGCGCATCCTGGCGCTCCATCATTGGAAGAAAGACCAAGTCAATGTCGACTGAAAGGCGAGGGAAATTCCTGATAAACAGATTGATGGCGGTTCCGCCCTTTAACGCGAAACATTGGTGTTTTGCTACAAAGGGTACAAGTTGTAGTAGAAGTTTGACCTGGTTTTGATACTGGAGTCGCCTATCCATGCCCATTGTCTCCCTGCATCTCCCTTGGCACCGTGATTGACCATTTCTTGTTTAGCCTGCCCTCCTCGGCTATAACCCGCTTGCCTGCGCCAAGATCATATTTTTCCGGCTCAAGGTATTTGAACCAGGGGTGGTTCTGCCTCTCTGACAGCCATAAAAATAAACGTTTCGTCTTGATACTGAGGCAAGCTTCCATAAGTGCATTCAATTTTCGTGGAGAAAGGTTGGATAGCCCCTGCATCAATGAGTCCGCATGCTCGAAACTGACTGCTGAAGGCACTTTTGTCAGCACTTCCAGCATGGCTTTCTCCGGACAGGAATACGAGACGGGAGGTAGCCCTTCTTGCCAGTCAAATGCGCGAAGGTATCTTGGATTTGTCATCACGGATTCAGGCCATAGGCGCGTAGTGCTGCAACGATCAAAGACCACATCAATCGGAACTCTGCGGAGCCATCCGGGCAAAGGAGACTCAGAGTAGAGTTCAATCCTTTCTTCCGCGCTAAAGGACAAAAAGTGGCTATATCCGGCGAGATGTAAGGCCGTTAACCCGCCTACGTGGATGGGCTTGCCTAACATTCTTTGTAGGGAGGCGACGATGCCCGGCCAGCGAATGGGCTGCTCGTAAAGCGTATAAACACCCGTTGTAATAGGGATTAGTGTCCGGCTACGTACGGCGTTGTCCACAAAATGCAGGTTCAAGCCCTGATCGAGCAGCCACTGCTTGGTGGCCACCATGGAGATAGGCAGAAGCCTTCTTAGCTGTTCACGTGCTTTCTTATTAAGCATGGTTTTAAAATCTCTAATAACACGGCAATAACTACCGTATTATTTATAATACGTAAACCAGCGAGGACCTCAAGGTTTAAATAAGCAGAATTTTGCGTCATTTATTGCCGTAGAAAATTAAAAATTTAAACTCCTGGGTCGGCAGGATGATCGCAGCACTTCTTACTTTCAAGCCTGTATTCTCCCCACACGCCCGACCCCCACCCATGTGTGGAATCACCGGCCGGAATACCAGTTCAGCCGCTACAGCCTGGAAATCGATGAAATCAACCGGGTGCAGGTAGACC